>NZ_CBAICG010000015.1:0-79375 GCF_964715405.1 Solirhodobacter sp.
CGGCCGCACTGTCCGCGCCGCGCTTCATGCTGGCGGTCAACGTTTTCGCGGGCGAGGACGATGCGGAGGGCGCCCACCTGCGCACCTCGATGCAACTGGCCTTCGCCAACCTGCGCTCGGGGCAGCCGGGCAAGCTGCCGCGCCCGGTCGAGGATATCGCGGCCCGGGTCGAGCGCGCGATGCTGCGCATGGTGGATCAGGCGCTGGCGATCGCGGCGGTCGGCGGGCCGGATACGGTGCAGCGCCAGCTTGGCGACCTGATCGCGCGGTTCCGCCCGGACGAGGTGATCCTCACCGGCCAGATCCACGACCCCGCCAAACGCCGCCGGTCGTTCCAGATCGCGGCCGAGGCGATGACGGCGATCGGCACCGCGGTGGCGATCGCCCTTTGAAGCGGCGTGGTGACCCCGGAAGGAATCGAACCCTCAACCTGGCGATTAGAAGTCGCCCGCTCTATCCAGTTGAGCTACGGGGCCGTGCGGGTCCGCGCTGATGTCTGGCCCCGCCCTGTCTTTAGCGAGCCGCGCCGGGGCTTTCAAAGCAAAAAGAAGCGGCGGGGGCGCACAGGATGCCGGACCCGGTCCGCCTGATTTTCGGGCGACCCGGCCGAGGTCGCCTTTTCTTTGGGCGCATTGGCCCCGCAGGGCCCGATGTCGCGTGGCCGTATCGCGCGAACGGGCGCGCCCTGATAGCCAAGGAAGGTGCTAGTTCCCCAATCCATTTTGTGGGACGGTGCCCAGACCCAACCCCGGATGCCCCATGTCGATCAAGGCCGCGATCACCCATCTGACGCATTACAAATACGATCGCCCGGTGATTCTGGGCCCGCAGTTGATCCGTCTGCGTCCGGCGCCGCACAGCCGCACACGGGTGATCTCGCATTCGCTGAAGGTCGGGCCGCAGCCGCATTTCGTGAACCACCAGCAAGACCCCTACGGCAACTGGCTGGCGCGCTATGTGTTCCCTGAACCGGTGCGCGAGTTCAGGATCGAGGTCGATCTGGTCGCCGACATGACCGTCTACAACCCGTTCGACTTCTTCGTCGAGGAGGAGGCCGAGCACTGGCCGTTCGAGTATCCGCTCGACCTGACCGAAGATCTGTCGATCTACCGCAAGCCGGAAGAGGCCGGGCCGGACCTGCGCCGGTTCCTCGATCAGGTGCCGCGCGCGCGCACCCGCACGGTGGATTTCGTGGTGGCGCTGAACGCGCGGGTGGCCAACACGATCGGCTATGTCATCCGCCTGGAGCCCGGCGTGCAGACGCCCGAGGAAACCTTCGAGCGCGGCACCGGGTCATGCCGGGATTCAAGCTGGCTGCTGGTGCAGGCGCTGCGCCACCTCGGCTTTGCCGCGCGCTTCGTGTCGGGCTACCTGATCCAGTTGAAGCCCGACCTGAAGGCGCTCGACGGCCCTTCGGGCACCGAGGTCGATTTCACCGACCTGCATGCCTGGGTCGAGGTCTACCTGCCCGGCGCGGGCTGGATCGGGCTGGACCCGACTTCGGGCCTGCTGGCGGGCGAAAGCCATATCCCGCTGGCTGCGACCCCGCACTACCGCAATGCCGCGCCGATCTCGGGCCTCGCCAGTTTTGCCGAGGTCGAGTTCGCCTTCGACATGAAGGTCCGCCGCATCGCCGAACATCCGCGCATCACCAAACCATTTTCCGACGACGCCTGGGACGAGTTGAACGCGCTGGGCCACAAGGTCGATGCCGCGCTGGGCGCGGGCGACGTGCGCCTGACGATGGGGGGCGAGCCGACCTTCGTTTCGATCGACGACTTCGAGGCCGACGAGTGGAACACCGCCGCCGTCGGGCCGACCAAGCGCATCCTCGCCGACCGGCTGATCCGGCGACTGCGCGACCGCTTCGCGCCGGGCGGCTTTCTGCACTACGGGCAGGGCAAGTGGTATCCGGGCGAGACGTTGCCGCGCTGGACCTTCTCGCTTTACTGGCGGCGCGATGGCAAGCCGATCTGGCGTGATGCCGCGCTGATCGCGGACGAGGGCGCCAAGACCGGCGTCGGGCCGCTGGAGGCGCAGGAGTTATTGCGCGAGATCGCCGCCGAACTGCAGGTGGACGAGCAAAACATCCTGCCCGCCTATGAAGACCCCGCCGAATGGCTGGTGAAAGAGGCGAACCTGCCGCCGAACGTGACGCCCGCGAATTCGAAACTGGAAGATACCGAGGCGCGCCACCGCATCGCGCAGGTGTTCGACCGCGGGCTGACGGTGCCCTCGGGATTTGTATTGCCGGTGCAAAGCGCGCAGTCGCAGGCGGGCGGGCGGCACTGGCGGTCGGAACGCTGGCGGCTCAGGCGCAAGCACATGTTCCTGGTGCCGGGCGATAGCCCGGTGGGCTACCGGCTGCCGCTGACCTCGCTGCCCTGGCTGTCGCCCGCGCAATACCCGTTCATCAACCCCGCCGATCCCTACGCCCCGCGTGCGCCGCTGCCGGAAACCGAAACCGGCGAAGTCGATCTGGCGCGCAGGACGCAGCCGCTGGCCAGCTTCGTGCCCAGCACGCCGCAGCAGAATGTGCAGGCCCAGACCCCGGTGGAAATCGAGGGTTTCGTGCGCACCGCCATTTCGGCCGAGCCGCGCGACGGGCGGCTTTGCGTCTTCCTGCCGCCGGTGGTGGCGATGGAGGATTATCTGGAACTGGTGCGGGCCGCCGAGGCCGCCGCCGCCCGGCTGGGTCTGCCGGTGCATATCGAGGGTTACGCCCCGCCGCACGACCCGCGCATCAACGTGATCCGCGTGGCCCCCGATCCGGGCGTGATCGAGGTGAACATCCACCCCGCTGCCAGTTGGGACGAGTGCGTCGCCACCACCGAGGCGGTCTACGAAGAGGCGCGGCAAACGCGGTTGGGTGCCGACAAGTTCATGATCGACGGCAAGCATACCGGCACCGGCGGCGGCAACCATGTGGTGGTCGGTGGCGCGACGCCGGAGGACAGCCCGTTCCTGCGCCGCCCCGATGTGCTGGCCAGCCTGATCCTGCACTGGAACCGCCACCCGGCGCTGAGCTACCTGTTCTCGGGCCTGTTCATTGGCCCGACCAGCCAAGCGCCCCGCATCGACGAGGCGCGCCATGACGCGCTTTACGAGCTGGAGATTGCGCTGGCGCAGATCCCGGCACCGTCCGCAGGCGTGCCGCCGCTGCCCTGGCTGACCGACCGGCTGTTGCGCAACATGCTGACCGACGTGACCGGCAACACCCACCGCGCCGAGATCTGCATCGACAAGCTTTACTCGCCCGATGGCCCCACCGGGCGGCTGGGGCTGGTGGAATTCCGCGGTTTCGAGATGCCGCCCAACGCCCGGATGAGCCTGGCGCAGCAACTCATGATCCGGGCGCTGATCGCGCGGTTTTGGGCCGCGCCTGCGATTGGCAAGCTGACGCGCTGGGGCACCGCGCTGCATGACCGCTTCATGCTGCCGGAACATCTGTGGGCCGATTTCCTCGACGTGTTGGCCGACCTGAAGGATCATGGCTTCGCGCTCGACCCCACCTGGTTCACCGCGCAGGCCGAGTTCCGTTTTCCGTTCTGCGGCGAGGTCGAGGCGGACGGGGTGCATCTGGAACTGCGGCAGGCGCTGGAGCCTTGGCATGTGCTGGGCGAAACCGGCGCGATCGGCGGCACGGTGCGCTATACCGACAGTTCGAGCGAGCGGTTGCAGGTCAAGCTGACCGCCCCCGATCCGGGCCGCTACACCGTCACCTGCAACCGCCGCACGATGCCGTTGCAAACCACTCGCCCCGGCGTGGCGGTGGCGGGGGTGCGCTACAAGGCGTGGCAGCCTGCGACCGCGATGCACCCGGTGCTGCGCGTCGACGCGCCGCTGACCTTCGACATCTTCGACACCTGGAACGGGCGGGCGCTGGCCGGTTGCACCTATCACGTCGCCCATCCCGGCGGGCGCAGCTATGACACCTTCCCGGTGAACGGCAACGAGGCCGAGGCGCGCCGTCTGGCCCGGTTCCAGCCCTACGGGCATCATGCGGGCGGCTACGTTCCGGTGCCCGAGACGCCGCACCCGGAGTTCCCGTCCACGCTCGATCTGCGCCGGGCGCCGGGGGTCTGAGATGGAGGGGGCGGCGCGTCCCAAGGCCGATCCGGTGGCGGCGCTGCTGCGCGGCTACGCACCGGTTTCGGGCATCGCGGACGAATTGATGGACGCGGAAGGCCGCGTCCGCCCGGCTTGGCGCGGCTTTGTCGATCATCTGGCCAGCCTGACCGCCGAAGAGATCGCGGCGCGGGTCGCGCGGGGCGATCAGTATCTGCGCGACGCAGGCGTATTCACCCGGCTTTACGCCGATGGGGGGGCCACGGAACGCGCCTGGCCGCTGAGCGCGGTGCCGGTGATCCTGCACGAAACCGACTGGGCCACGATCACCGCCGGGCTGCGCCAGCGCGCCGACCTGCTGGAAGCCGTGGTGGCCGACCTCTACGGGCCGGGGCGGCTGGTGACAGACGGCCATCTGCCCGCGGCCCTGGTGGCGGGCAACCGCGAATGGCTGCGCCCGCTGGTGGGGATGCAGCCGAAGGGCGGGCACTTCCTGCACTTCCTGGCGTTCGAACTGGGCCGCAGCCCGGATGGGTCGTGGTTCGTGCTGGGGGATCGCACGCAGGCGCCCTCGGGGGCCGGGTTCGCGCTGGAAAACCGGGTTGCGACCAGCCGCGTGTTCTCGGACTTCTACGCCGAAGCGAATGTCGAGCGGCTGGCGCCGTTCTTCCGCCGCTTCCGCGATGCGTTGAACGGGATGCGCGGCGGCGAGGACAGCCGGGTGGCGATCCTGTCGCCCGGTCCGATGACGGATACCTATTACGAACACGCCTATATCGCCCGCTACCTCGGCTTCATGCTGCTGGAAGGCGAGGATATGGTGGTCGAGGACGGCCGCGTGATGGTGCGCACGGTGGCGGGGCCGAAGCCCGTCTCGGTGCTCTGGCGCCGCCTTGATGCCGCCTTTGCCGACCCGCTGGAACTGGACCCCGCCTCGCATCTTGGCACCGCCGGGATGGTGGGCGCGCTGCGCGGCGGGCAGGTCGCGATGGTCAACGCGCTTGGGTCTGGCGTGCTGGAGGCGCGCGCGCTGATGGCCTTCATGCCGCGGCTGTGCAAGGCGCTGCGCGGCGAGCCGCTGACGCTGTCGAACATCGCCACCTGGTGGTGCGGGCAGGCGGCCGAGCGGGCCTATGTCGCGCGCCATGCCGAGCGGATGAGGTTCGGTCCCGCCCTGTCGACGCGCCTCTTTTTCGAGGAACAGGCCCCGGCCCGGCGCGAGGGCGAGGCGCTGGCCGACTGGCTGGCGGCGGATGGCACGGGGCTGGTGGGGCAGGAGGCGGTGACGCTGTCGACCACCCCGGCGTGGGACGGTACCCGGCTGGTGCCCCGCCCGATGAGCCTGCGGGTTTTTCTGGCCCGCACGCCGGAGGGTTGGGCGGTGATGCCGGGCGGCTATGCCCGGATCGGGCGCAGCACCGATACTGCCGCCGTCACGATGCAGTCCGGCGGCTCGGTGGCCGACGTCTGGGTGGTGGCCGATGCGCCGGTCGTGGCCGAAACGATGGTGCCCGCCACCACCGGCCCGTTCCGGCGCACCGAGTTGAGCGTGCTGCCCGCGCGGGCGGCCGACAACCTGTTCTGGCTCGGCCGCTATGTCGAGCGGGTGGAAACCGTGGTGCGCCTGTTGCGCGCCTATCATTTGCGGCTGGCCGAGACTGATCGCGGCGACCGGCCGCTGCTGACCGCGCTGGCCGATTTCCTCGTCCTGCACGGCGTTTCGGTCGAGGAGCCGTTTGCCGGGGTGATCGCCACCCGGTTGGCTGCGGCGCGGGGCTGCGCCGGGCAGGTGCGCGACCGGTTTTCGATCGACGGCTGGGCGGCGCTGGGCGATCTTGCGGAAAAGGTGGCGGACGTTGGCCCCGAGGCGCGGCGTGGCGACGACGCGGCGCGGGTGCTGGGCCTGCTGTTGCGCCGGATCGCGGGCTTTTCCGGCCTTGTTCATGAAAACATGTACCGCTTCACCGGCTGGCGGTTCCTGACGCTGGGTCGCGCGCTGGAACGGGCGAATGCGATGGCCTGGACGCTGTCGGTCTTTGCCGATCCGGGCCAGCCCGAAGGCGCGCTTGACCTGGCGGTCGAGGTCGGCGACAGCCTGATGACGCACCGCCGCCGCTATGCGGTGTCGACCGCGCGCGACACGGTGATCGACCTGTTGGCGCTCGATGACCGCAACCCGCGATCCATCCTGTACCAG
The DNA here is from genome assembly GCF_964715405.1 of Solirhodobacter sp. Taxonomy (NCBI): domain Bacteria; kingdom Pseudomonadati; phylum Pseudomonadota; class Alphaproteobacteria; order Rhodobacterales; family Paracoccaceae; genus Solirhodobacter; species Solirhodobacter sp. The sequence goes on from NZ_CBAICG010000015.1 coordinate 6,266, forward strand.
TTCGATCTGGTCCGCGAGCAGGTTGCCCGCCTGCCGGGCAACGAGCCGGGCCAGCCGCTGACCCCGCTGGCCCGCCGGGTGCTGGAGGTGCACACCGCGCTGGCCGTGATGACGCCCGAGACGTTGACCACGGCCGAACTTCGCGTGCTGCGGCGGGCGACGGCGGAGGTGGCAAGCCTTCTCGCCACCAGCTATTTCAGCTAGGGCGCGGAATGCTTTACGACATCGGGCTGAGCATCGACTACACCTACGATCCGCCCTCGGGCGCGGGGCGGCACCTGTTGCGGCTGATGCCCGCGACGCTGCCGGGGCGCCAGCGACTGATCGCCGGGCGCCTGTCGATCGAGCCGACCCCGCAGGAGCGGCGTGACAGCCGCGACTTCTGGGGCAATGCGGTGACCGAGGTCGCCTTTCGTGGCGGTCACACGCGCGAGCGGTTCCGCCTGACCGCCCGGGTCGATTGCACCGCCGAGGCGCCGGAGCTGGACCTGTCGCCGCCGCTCGACCGGCTGACGAAAGAACTGGCCGAGGTGCACAGCCTTGGGCCCGAGGCGCCGCACCATTTCATCGGGCCCTCGGGCCGGGTCCGGCCCTGGGCCGAGGCCACGGATTACGCCCGCGCCCAGCTTGAACCGGGGATGACGACGCTGGCCGTCGTGGCGGCGGTCGGAGCGGCGCTCTATCGCGACCTGCGGTTCGACGCCGAGGCGACCACGGTTGACACCGACCCGGCCGAGGCGTTCGAGCGACGCCACGGCGTTTGTCAGGATTTCAGCCAGATCATGATCGCCTGCCTGCGCGGCATCGGTGTGCCCGCGGGCTATGTCTCGGGCTTTCTGCGCACCACACCGCCCAAGGGCTGCGAACGGTTGGCCGGGGCGGATGCGATGCATGCCTGGGTGCGCGCCTGGTGCGGCATCGAGGCTGGATGGGTTGCCTATGATCCGACCAATGCGGTGATGGCGGCGACGGATCACGTCGTCGTCGCAGTTGGGCGCGATTACGAGGATGTGGCCCCGGTGCGCGGCGTGCTGCGCATCGCCGCCGCCGCGCGGACCCGGCAAGAGGTCGATGTCATCCCGCTCGGCTAGGCCGGATCACGCGGTCTTGGCGTCGATCAGCGGCTTGCAGAACATGTCGTAGAACAGGTCGATCGCCCGGCGCACATTCTCATCCGCCAGCGCGTAGTAGATCGCCTTGCCGTCGCGACGGCTCGACACCATGCCCTCCAGCCGCAGCCGGGCGAGCTGCTGGCTCACGGCCGCCTGGCGCGAGGCGAGCAGCAACTCCAGCTCGGTCACCGACTTTTCACCCGAGGACAGGTGGCACAGAATCATCAATCGCCCTTCGTGCGCCAGCGCCTTGAGGAAGTTCGCCGCCGATTGCGCCTGACCGGCCATTTCATCCACCGAGATTGAAGCGCAGTTTGCGAATTCAGCAACTTCGGCCGGAATCTCCGCCGAAAGATCGCGTGGGCGGTCCTTTTCCTGCGTGTCGAGGGCCATGTTTCCTATCTCCATCTGCCGGGTCGCTCCGGCAGCAGCCGCGCGGGAAACCTGCCCGCGCTCAGGGCGCCGCCAGTCGAATGTGAGGAGCGTTCCCCAGATCGGACAGGGCAAGGCGTATATATATTGCGTTATCCTAATATGACTATGGCCTTGTCGCAATCTCTGACGGCGCGACAAAGGGATGCGTGACGTATTCGCCCAGGGCTTCGCCGCGCTCCTGCGCTTTGGCGCGGGTTGCCCTGATCTTGACCGGTCTACGGCAGGCTCAGGAACGTGCCGTAGTGCCCGCGCGAAAAGATCAGCGGCGCGCCGTCGCGGAAACGGGCGCGCAGCACGCGACCGATGATGATGAGGTGATCGCCCGCGTCATGGCTGGCCTCGGTCGCGCACTCGAACCGCGCCAGCGTGCCGCCGATCAGTGGCGTGCCCTCGGCCGAGGTCGTCATGTCGAGCCCGGCGAAGTGGTTGTCGGCCTGGGTGAAGTGGCGGCACAGGTCGATCTGATCCTCGGCCAGCACATGGATGGCGAAGAACCGCGCCTGGGCAAAGGTGGCGAAGCGGCGCGAGGTCCGGGCCGGCGACCACAGCACCAGCGCCGGGTCGAGCGAGACCGCAGCGAAGCTGTTCGCGGTCAGTCCCACCGGGCCTTTCGGGCCCAGCGTCGTGACCACCGTCACGCCGGTCGCAAAGCGCCCCAGCGCGTCGCGGAAGGTCCGCGCGTGATCCGGGCCTGGGGTGAACTCGGTGTCGGTGGTCAAGTCGGTTTCCTCTCAGGGCACCTCGCGCCCCAGTGCGAGCGTGGTGAGTTCGAACCACGTTTCTCGGTCCATCGCCAGTTTCAAGGCGTCCGACATGCGCGCGATGCGGTCAAGCCGGTTGGTGCCCAGCACCGGCAGGATGCGCGCCGGGTGGCGCAGCAGCCAGGCGATGGCCACCGCCGACTCATCCACCCCGAAGGCGGCGCCGATCGCGGCCAGCCGGGCCCGCAGCGCAGCGTGGCCGGGCGCGAAAAGCCGACCGCCCGCCAGCGGCGACCACGCCATCGGCGCCAGACCGCGTTCCTGCAGGAAGGCCAGATCGCCATTGGTGAAGGGATCGGTGCACAGCAGCGAAAGCTCGATCTGGTTGGTCGCCAGCCGGGTTTCCATCGCCGATTGCAGCAGCGTGACATCCCATGGCCGGAAGTTCGACACCCCGACGGCGCCAACCTTGCCCGTGGCGACCAGCGCATCCAGCGCCGCGCCGGTTTCCGCGTGGTCCATCAGCGGGTCGGGCCGATGGATCAGCAACAGGTCCAGCCGGTCGGTGCCGAGGTCGCGCAAGCTCGCATCGACCGAGGCGCGGAGATGCGCGGCCGAGGTGTCATAGTGCTTGACCCGCGCTGCCGCATGGCGCCCGGCAGAGACCACGATATCGCATTTCGTGACGATCTCGATCTTGTTGCGCAGGCCCGGCACGGCCTTCAGTGCCGCGCCGAACAACGCCTCGACCCTGTAGCCGCCGTAGATGTCGGCCAGATCGAAGGTGGTGATGCCCTGCGCCAGGCACGCCTCGATCTTGGCCTGCACATGGGCGGGCGAGGTGTCCGGGTCGTCGCCCAGCCGCCAGGTGCCATAGGCCAGCCGCGACAGCTTCAACCCCTTGGTCGCCTTGAGGTGATCCATCAGCGGCGCACCCCCGTGCCAAGCGGCGTGGCGGGCATTTCCAGCGGCACCCGGCCGTATTCATGGGGCAGCGAGCAGGTTTTCAGTTGCGGCAACACTTTGGTGCCGAAGGGCTTGGTCTCGTCGAGATGCGGGTCGCCCGAAACGAGGAAGGCGCGGATGCCCATCTTCCGGCAGGCCTCGATCTCGCCCGGCACCTGATCGGTCGATCCGACCCGCGCCGCCCCGCACCCCGAGCGCGCACGGCCGATGCCGGCCCACAGATGCGGCTCGATGTCGCCGTATTCGTCGGCCAACGCGCGGCTCTTGGCCTGATGCGACACGCCAAGGCTGCCCTGCCCGACCTGATGGGACGAGGGGCACAGGATGTTGCGGAACCCGAGGCGTTCGGAGGTGACGGGAACGATGGTCATCGAATCTCCTCCGGGGCGCGGTTTCCCTCTTGTGTAGTATCGGCTTTGATGTAGATCAATAGTGCATCAATATTGCCCCGGCGTGACGCCATGCCCCAGACCGGCTCCCTCCCGCTCTACCTGCAGATCAGCGAACTGGTGATCCGCGACATCGCTTCCGGCCGGTTGCCCGATGGCGCAAAGCTGCCGACCGAACGCGAAATGGCCGCCGGGATGGGGATCGCGGTCGGCACGCTGCGCAAGGCGCTGGCCGATCTGGCGGCCAAGGGGCTGCTGGAGCGCGTGCAGGGCTCGGGCAACTACATCCGCGCCAAGGCCGAGGTGGACCGCGTCGACGCGCTGTTCCGGCTGGAGCTTGTCGCGGGCGGCGGGCTGCCCACGGCCGAGGTGCTGTCGGTGGAGCGGTTGCCGAAGCCCGCCGACCTGCCGCCGTTCGGCCGTTCACCCGAGGCGCATCGCATCCGGCGGTTGCGGCGGCTGTCGGGCGTGGCGGCGGCGGTGGAGGAGATCTGGCTCGACGGCAGCTATGGCGACCGGATCGCGATCGCGGACCCGTCGGAGCCGCTCTGCCTCTACTATCGCCAGCGTCTGGGCCTGCGGATTCAGCGCGCCGAGGATCGGGTGGGCCTTGGCGCGGTACCCGACTGGGCACCTGCCGCCTTTGCGCCCACGCCCGGCGCGCCCGCCCCGCTGATCGAGCGGCTGAGCTGGGCGCAGGACGGTGCCATTGCCGAGTTTTCGCGGACTTGGTTCGATACCGACAAAGTCCGGTCTGTTGCGCGCATCGGATAGAGGCCGAAATGTCGGATAAGGTAAGCTACGGAATGATCGGTTGCGGCATGACGGGGACGGAGCATCTGCGCAACATCGCCCTGCTGCCCGGTGCCGAAGTGGCGGCGAACGTGCTGCTTGGCACGCTCGACCGCCGGTCTACCGCCGCGACGGTGTTCAACCTCGACCCCCGCGCCGACATCCACCGCGCCATCGACATCCTCGACCGGCTTGGCATCGCATCGCAGGCGTCCAAGCGTGCCGAGGCGCTGTCGGGCGGCCAACGGCAGCGCGTCGCCATCGCGCGGGCGCGGATGCAGGACCCCAAGTTGATCCTGGCCGATGAACCGATCGCCAGCCTCGACCCGATGAACGCGCAGGGGGTGATGGACTCGCCACGCCGCATTCACGAGGAGGACGGCCGCACGGTGTTCGCCAAGCCTATGTGACCGCCCCGAACACGGTCGAACCGCTGGCGGTGACGGTGAACGCGGATGGATCCTGGGTCTCCTGCTCGATCGGTTTCGCACGCAAAGACTCCGGCATCACCAGGCTGGAAGACGCCAAGGGCAAGGTCTTCGGCTTCGGCGACCCGAACTCGACCGCGGGCTACCTGATCCCGGCGATCGAGAGTCCGGCCAAGCTTGGCGCCCAGATGGACACGTTCTTCGGCAAGGTCCAGTTCACCGGCGGCCATGAACAGACCATCGTCGCGGTCAACAGGAAGTCGATCGACCCGTGCGTCACCTCGGCCCAGTCGAGTCGGGCCCAGTCGAACCGATTTCACTGAAACGTGGGGGGGCGCCGGTCTCCGGGGCCCGCCCAATTCTTTCCGGGGCATGGGAATGGATGACGGCGTGACCGGGCTGGCCCGGATGCGGGCGGATTACCTCGCGAACCTGCGGCAGCGGCGCCTTGTCGGCGGCGGCGCGCTGATCCTCTTCGCGGCGCAGATGGCTTTGGGCTTCGTGCTGGCCAACGCCGGAAACTCGGGCGGGGTCTGGCGCGGGTTGCCGCATGTGTTCGACTTTCCGGGCGAAATCCTGCCCGAAGCCCTGCGCAAGGCGGGCGAGTTGCCGCACCCGCCGGGGCATTCCCTCCCCGCGCTGGTCGAGACGCTGAACATCGCCGCCATCGCCACGCGGATCGGCACGCTGGGCGGCGGGCTCCTTTCGATGCTGGCGACGCCGGGACTCGCGCTCTGGCCGCGGGCGATTCCGGTCTTTCGCCGCCTCATGGACCTGTGCCGTGCCTTCCCCGAGATCGTGGTGGCACCGGTGCTGGCCACGCTCGAGTCCACCGCCCGCGGCGCCACGGTGATCGGCGCTATCGTCGTCGGCCGCTGATCAAGGGGAGATGACCCTGACCAGGGCGCCGGGACGGGGCGTGGAGCCTCCGGCGGGGATACTTGGGTCAGCAAGAATGGGGCAGGGGCGCGATGCCGAAACTGCGTGCAGCGGCGCCGGTCATCCCCCCGGACTGCGAAATCTCCGAGGTGACGTTCGTCTGCTATCCCGAGGCGGTGGCCGCGCGGATGATCGCGCTGGCCTGGTGGGACTGGGATCACGCTCGCCTGCGTGCGGCGCTGGACGATTTCCGGGCGCTGCCCGCCGAGGCGTTTGTGGAAAAACACGAGGGCTGAGACCAGCCGCCGGGATCACTCGGCGGCGATCCCCAGTGCCTGGGGTTGGCGCAGGAAGCGCCGCGCCGCCTCGCCGGCGAGGTAGCTGAGCCGACCACCGGCAATGGTCGCCTCGATGGCGCGGGTGTCGGCGTTCACCACCACGAGGTCGGCGCGTTTGCCGGGCGAAAGCTGGCCACGATCGGGCATCCGCAGAATCTCGGCCGGGGCGGAGGAGATCATCGCCCAGGCCTTCGGCAGGCTCAGCGTGCCGGTGTCGATCAGCGTCCAGGCGGCCTCGGCCAGCGCCGGAAAGTGGTCATCCGAGACCAGCGCATCGCAAAGCCCCTGCCGGATCAGGCCGAGGGCCGCAACGTTGCCCGCCTGGCTGCCGCCCCGCACCACATTGGGCGCGCCCATCACGACCGGGTTCATCATCGCCCTGGCGGCGGCGGCCGCCTTGCGGCTGGTGGGAAATTCCGCGATGCGCGCGCCGATCATCGAGAACCGTTCGCGCGTTTCGCCGTCGGGGTCGTCGTGGCTGCCGTAGACCACGCCGAGCCGGTCGAAGGCTTCCGCCAGGCGGCAGAGGTGGCGCGGCACCTCGCGCGCGCGGGCCAGCGCACGTTCCACCGACGCCAGGTGATCCTCGGGCGAGCGGCCGAGTTTGCGTGCCCAGAGCGCGAAGCCGTGCGGATCGTCGCGCCGCATGTCGAGCGCCTGATCGAGGTGGTTGTTGAACACGACATAGCCCAGCCGGTGCCGCTCGATCAGCACCAGCAGGTCGGCGCCCGAGTCGACCAGATGCGTCTCGCAGCGGATCTGCAGGCGGATGTCGGTCATCATGCGGGACCGGGCGGCGGCCAGTGCGTCGGCCACGGCAACTGCCTGCGCCGGGCTGCGGGCGCCGCCCTCCCAGCTCCAGCCCTGGGCAAAGAAGGCGGTGGTGACGCCGTTTGCGGCCGCGTCGCGGTCGGCGCTGGCAAAGCCCGAGATCAGCGGAAAGCTGGCCGTGGGGCGCGGCGCGATGTGGCGCTCGAAGCTGTCGCCGTGCAGGTCGATGATGCCGGGCAGCACGTAGTAGCCGGTCAGGTCCACCTCGGGCAGCGGACCCGTGGTGATGCGGCCGTCGGCCAGGGCGATCGACCGGCGCTGCATCTCGCCGTCGCGCAATATGGTCGCGCCGGTCAGGCGCAGGGGGGGCAGGAGCGTCATCGGGAAAACCGCACTGCTCGGGGTGTTTCGCCTGTGGATAAGGCAGGTCTGTATCGCCGGTATGACAGGGGGTGACGACGGCGCGGGTTTCGATGAAAACAGGGGTGTTCGGGGCAGGGGTCACTCTGGCGCGACGGTCAGCGTGATGCGGTCGCCCGCGAACCAGGTGCGCCCGAATTCCACCGGGCGGCCTGACGCATCGACGTTCACGGCCTCGGTGCGCAGGATCGGCGCGCCCTCGGGCAGGCGCAGGGTGGCGGCTTGCGTCGCGGTGGCGAGCTTTGCCGTGATCCGGGTCGAGGCGCGGGTGTAGTCGGCAACGCCGACCGCCGCCAGCGCCGCCGTGACCGACCGGGTGCGCGCCAGTGCGGCGGGCAGGGCGGGCAGCCGGTCGGCGGGAAAGACCGAACTGAACAGCGCCACCGGCACCCCGTCGGCGAGCGATACCCCTTCGTAGACATGCACCCGTGCGCCCTCGGGCAACGCCAGTTCCGCACACTCGCGCGCATCGGCATGGCGGGTTTCCAGCCGCAGGATCTCGCGCGCGGCCAGTTGCCCGGCGGCGGCAAGGGTCTGGTGAAAGCGCACGCGGCGGCCCAGCGGATAATCGACCGGCTTCGAGGCGACGAAGACCCCCGCGCCGCGCCGGGCGTGGACAAGGCCGCTGGCGGCGAGGTCGGCCAGCGCGCGCCGGACGGTATGGCGATTGACGCCAAAACGGGCCGCCAGTTCGGCCTCGGTCGGCAGCTTGTCGCCGGGTCCGTAGTGGCCGCGCGCGATCTCGGCGCGCAGCGTCTCGGTGATCGATTTCCACAGCGGGGATCGCGTCACGCAGGGCTCCGTCATCAGAATTTCACTTGGGCGCGACTTGTGCGGGCCCGCGTGATGGGGTAAGGATTTGTCTAGTTGTATAGTAGATTAGACAACTTCGCAAGGTGTCTACATGACCGCGCAAGAAGACCGCAAGGCGTGGATGGGTCAGCTTGCCAAGGCCCCGCCCGCCGCCCTTGCCGCGCTGTGGGACGAGGCCGTGCCGCATGAAGTGCTGCGCCCGCCCGAGGTTGGCGCGGTGATGGTGCAGGGCCGGATGGGCGGCACCGGGGCGCCCTTCAATCTAGGCGAGATGACGGTGACGCGCTGTTCGCTGCGGCTGCCGTCGGGCGAAGTCGGGCACGCCACCGTGCAGGGCCGCGACAAGGATCACGCGCGGCGGGCTGCGCTGCTGGATGCGCTGATGCAGGGGCCGCGCGGGCCCGAGGTGCGGGCGCGGGTGCTGGCGCCGCTGGCACAGGCGCGGGCCGAGGCTGCCGGGAGCCGCGCGGCCAAGGCCGCCGCGACCCGGGTCGAGTTTTTCACGCTGGTGCGGGGGGAAGATTGATGGACGCGATCTCGCTTCAAGGTGGTTTCGCCGACGCAGGCCCCGAGGCGGCGCGCGCCTTCCGCGCCGTGCTGAACGCGATGGCGCGGCCCGGCAGGCTGGAAACGGTGGCGGGCGCGCGGCCGCCCGCGCCGCTGTCGGTGGCGGCGGGTGTGGCGCTGCTGACGTTGGTCGATGCAACGACGCCGGTGCATCTGGCGCCCTCGCACGATCTGCGGGCGGTGCGCGACTGGATCACGTTTCACACCGGCGCGCCCTTGGTTGCGGCCGGGCAGGCGGTGTTCGCGCTGGGCGACTGGGCCGGGTTGCAGCCGCTGGAGCACTTTGCGCTTGGCACTTCGGACTATCCCGACCGCTCGGCCACGCTGATCGTCGAGGCGGATGCGCTTGAACCGGCGACGCATCGCCTGCGCGGCCCCGGCATCCGCGACACCGCGTCCCTGCGCCTGCCGGGCGATGCGGCGCTGCGGCTGAATGCCGGGCGCTTTCCGCTGGGGATCGACCTGATCCTGTGCTGCGGCGACCGGCTGGCCGGACTGCCGCGCACCACCAGGGCGGAGGCGGTCTGATGTATGTCGCGGTCAAGGGCGGTGAACGCGCGATCGAGAATGCCCATGCCTTTCTGGCGGAGGAGCGGCGCGGCGATCCGGGGGTGCCGGAACTGACCGTCGCGCAGATCCGTGAACAGATGACGCTGGCGGTGAACCGGGTGATGGCCGAGGGATCCTTGTATGACCCCGACCTTGCCGCGCTGGCGATCAAGCAGGCCCGCGGCGATCTGATCGAGGCGATCTTCCTGATCCGTGCCTACCGCACCACGCTGCCGCGCTTTGGCGCGTCGCGGCCGCTCGATACCGGCGCGATGGCCTGCGATCGCCGCATCTCGGCCACCTTCAAGGACGCGCCGGGCGGGCAGGTGCTGGGTCCGACCTTCGATTACACCCATCGGCTGCTGGATTTCAAGCTGATGGCCGAGGGCGAAGTGCCGGTCGCGCCTGTGGCGGAACCGCGTGCGGAGCCGACCCCGCGGATCACGGAATTCCTGAACCGGGACAGGTTGATAGAGGTCGAACCTCGTTCTGACGAGATGCCGCCGGACCTGACGCGCGAGCCGCTGGAACTGCCTGCCAATCGCGCGCTGCGGCTGCAATCCATCACCCGGGGGGATGAAGGCTTCATCCTGGGCATGGCCTATTCGACCCAGCGCGGTTATGCGCGCAACCATGCCTTCGTGGCCGAGCTTCGGATCGGAGCCTGTTCTGTAGAAATGGAAATTCCGGAACTTGGCTTTGCGGTCGAGATCGGCGAGATGACACTGACCGAATGCGAGACCGTGAACCAGTTCAAGGGCTCGAAGACCGAACCGGCGCAGTTCACCCGCGGCTATGGCCTGGTGTTCGGCCAGACCGAGCGCAAGGCGATCGCGATGGCGCTGATGGACCGGGCGCTGCGCTGGAAGGAACTGGGCGAGGATTTCTCCGGCGCCCCGGCGCAGGATGAGGAATTCGTGCTTTACCACGCCGACAGCATCCAGGCGACGGGCTTTCTCGAACACATAAAACTGCCGCATTACGTGGACTTCCAGTCCGAACTTGAACTGGTGCGCAAGCTGCGCGCCGGGATGCCCGAGGCGCTGCGGGAGGCCGCGGAATGACCGACTACAACTTCGCCTATCTCGACGAGCAGACCAAGCGGATGATCCGCCGGGCACTCCTGAAGGCGGTCGCGATCCCCGGCTATCAGGTGCCCTTTGCCAGCCGCGAGATGCCGATGCCCTATGGCTGGGGCACCGGCGGGGTGCAGGTGACGGCGGCGTGTCTGGTGCCCGAGGACGTGCTGAAGGTGATCGACCAGGGCGCGGATGACACCACCAACGCGGTCTCGATCCGCAAGTTCTTCCAGCGCACGGCGGGGGTGGCGGTGACCGAGGCGACGGGCGAGGCGAGCATCATCCAGACCCGCCACCGCATTCCCGAAACCGCGCTGACCGAGGGCCAGATCCTCGTCTATCAGGTGCCGATCCCGGAACCGCTGCGGTTTCTCGAACCGCGCGAGACCGAGACGCGCAAGATGCACGCGCTGGAGGATTACGGCCTGATGCATGTGAAGCTTTACGAGGACATCGCCCGTCACGGCGCGATCGCCACCGCCTATGCCTATCCGGTGAAGGTGGAGGGGCGCTATGTCATGGACCCCTCGCCGATCCCGAAATTCGACAACCCGAAACTGTCGGACAGTGCCGCGCTGCAGCTTTTCGGCGCCGGGCGCGAGCAGCGCATCTACGCCGTGCCGCCCTATACGCAGGTGGTCAGCCTTGATTTCGAGGATTACCCGTTCGAGCCGACCAAGGCCGACCACGCCTGCGCGCTGTGCGGGTCGCAGGTCAGCTATCTGGACGAGGTGATCGTGGATGATGCGGGCGGGCGGATGTTCGTCTGCTCGGATACCGACTACTGCACGACGCGGCGCGCCGAACAGGACAAATCTTCGGCGAAGATTTGAAGCGTGAATTCTCGCCGAGAATTCGGGGAAGGAGACGAGGGATGACACCGCTGTTGCAGGTTCGCGGCTTGACGAAACGCTACGGCGCGCGGATCGGCTGCGCTGATGTCGGCTTCGACCTCTGGCCGGGCGAGGTGATGGGGATCGTCGGCGAAAGCGGGTCGGGGAAATCGACGCTGCTGAACTGCCTTGCGGGCCATCTGGCGCCTGACGAAGGCCGCGTGATCTTCGACACCCGCGCCGACGGCCCGCGCGACACGGTGACGATGGCGGAACCGGAGCGGCGGATGCTGGGCCGCACCGACTGGGCCTTTGTGCACCAGAACCCGCGCGACGGGCTGCGGATGAGCGTCAGCGCGGGCGGCAACGTGGGCGAGCGGCTGATGGCGGTGGGCGCGCGCAACTATGGCGGCATCCGCAGCGCGGCGCTGGACTGGCTCGACCGGGTCGAGATCGCGGCGGACCGGATCGACGACCGCCCCTCGGCCTTTTCGGGCGGCATGCAGCAGCGCTTGCAGATCGCGCGCAACCTTGTCACCGGGCCGCGGCTGGTGTTCATGGATGAACCGACCGGGGGCCTTGACGTCAGCGTGCAGGCGCGGCTGCTGGACCTGTTGCGCGGGCTGGTGCGGCGGATGGGGCTGTCGGCGGTCATCGTGACGCATGATCTGGCGGTGGTGCGGCTGCTGGCCGACCGGCTGATGGTGATGAAATCCGGCCTTGTGGTTGAAAGCGGGCTGACCGATCAGGTGCTGGACGACCCGCAACACGCCTATACTCAGCTTCTGGTGTCCTCGGTCTTGCAGGTGTGATGCGATGCTTCAGGCTTTTCGTCCGAACGGCCACGGTCTGATCCGCCTCGACCCCGGGGCGTCGTTGGATGATGCGCTGTGGATCGACCTGATGAACCCGACCGAGACCGAGGTGGCCGAGGTCGCGCGCTTCGGGCTGACCGTGCCGACGCTGGCCGAGATGGAAGAGATCGAGATCTCGAACCGGCTTTACCGTGAGGAGGGCGCCGATTACCTGACGGTGGTGCTGCCGGGATCTTCCGACACAGAGATCGCGATCTCGGTGCCGGTGACGTTCATCCTGCAACACCAGCGGCTGGTGACGGTGCGCCACCACACGCCGCGCCCGTTCGAAACCTACCCGGCGCGGGCCGAAAAGGCGACCGCGGGCTGCGCCTCGCCCGAGCGGATCTTGCTGGGGCTGACGGAAGAGATCGTGGCGCGTCAGGCTGACATCCTGGAAGGAATCGGCCACGCGCTCGACCGGGTGACGCGCGACGTGTTCGGCGGCAAGGCGGGGCAGAACCCCGAGTTGCTGCAACTGGCATTGGAGCAGACCGGGCGGCAGGGCGACCTGCTGGGCCGGGTGCGGCTGGGCATCCTGACGCTGGAACGCGCGATGAGCTATTTCGGCCAGACCCTCGCGGCCCGGCACGAAGGCGACACGCTGGGCGCGGTGGTCAAGGGCCAGATGCGCGACATGCAGGCGCTGGAAGTGCACGCCGATTTCCTGTCGTCGCGTGTCGGTCTGGCGGTCGATGCGACGCTGGGGATGGTGAACCTGGCGCAGAACGTGACGGTGCGGATCGTCTCGGTGGTGGCGGTGCTGTTCCTGCCGCCGACCCTGATCGCCTCGATCTACGGCATGAACTTCGCCCATATGCCGGAGTTGGCGACCGCCTGGGGCTATCCGGTTGCGCTGGTGCTGATGGTCGCCTCGGCGCTGGGGACGTATCTCTTCTTCAAGTGGCGGCACTGGCTTTAGGAGTCCTTGCGATGATCGAGATCAGAGACCTGCACAAGGCCTTTACCCTGCACAATCAGGGCGGCACGGTGATCCCGGTGATGGCGGGGGCAAGCCTCACGGTGGCGCCCGGCGAGTGCGTCGCGTTGGTCGGTGCCTCGGGGGCGGGCAAGTCGACGCTGATGCGGATGATCTGGGGCAATTATCTGGCGCAGGCGGGCAGTATCCGCGTCGGCGACCTCGATGTCGCCCGCGCCGAACCGCGCGAGATCCTGCAGCTTCGGCGCGACACGCTGGGCTATGTCAGCCAGTTCCTGCGCGTCGTGCCGCGGGTGCCCACCGTCGATGTCGTGGCCGAACCGCTGCTGACGCTGGGCGTCGATCCGTCAGTAGCGCGCACCCGCGCCGAGGCGCTGCTGACGCGGCTGGCGATCCCGGAACGGCTCTGGTCGCTGTCGCCCACCACGTTTTCGGGCGGCGAGCAGCAGCGGGTGAACATCGCGCGCGGCTTTGCGCACGCCTACCCGGCGCTGCTGCTGGACGAGCCGACCGCCAGCCTTGATGCGAAGAACCGCGAGACCGTGCTCGGCCTGATCGAAGAGGCCAAGGCCCGCGGCGCCGCAATCGTCGGCATCTTCCATGACGAGGCCGCACGCGCCCGCGTAGCGGATCGCGAGGTGGATGTGTCGGCCTTTACTCCCGCCGCAGGTGGGGCCGCATGATGTCAAGCCGCCGCTCGGCCCTACGACTTGCTGACGTAGTCATTCCAGACCGCCAGGATTTCCAGAAACCCGTAGGGCGTGATGTTGACCGGCGGCACGGCCAGCCCAGCCCGGCGCGCGATATCGGCCGAAAAGCTGACGCAATCCTTCACCGACAGCACATAGGTCGCCCCGGTATAGTCCCGCGTCACCTTGGTCAGCGCGCTGCGCAGCCGCCCCTCGTCCACCTCGAAGGTGATCTGATGGTTGATGAAGGCGGTTCGGTCCGAGGTATCGACAATCCCCGCGCCCGCCGGGGCGCGATGCTGCTTGGGCTTGAAACCGGCCCAGACCGTGCTGGAGGAAAAGGTGCAGCGGCAGGCGGAATGGAACATTCCCGTTTCGCTGATGATCATCAATTGCGCCACAGCATCCCTCCGCAACTCAAATTCGACCGGCCCGGCAAACAACCCCGCATCGGCGTCGGGGTCCGCAAATCAATGACTTCGGCGCCAATGGTGCGACCCCCGCAGGCCCCTGTCAATGCGCAATTGCCCGCAGCCGTCGTGCAGGAGGGCGGCTGATGGCCGGGCGTATCTTCGCTGTGGTGGGCCCGTCCGGGGCGGGCAAGGATACGCTGATCGCGGCGGCCTGGGCCGCGCGACCCGGCCTGCATGTCGCGCGCCGTGTCATCACGCGGCCGCAGGAGGCCGGGGGCGAGCCCTTCGAGGGCGTCACGTCCGAAGAGTTCGCGCGCCGCAAGACGGCCGGAGATTTTGCCCTCGACTGGGAGGCGCACGGACTTTGCTACGGCATCCCGGCCGACATCGACCGCGCGCTGAGCCAGGGCCGCGACGTGATCTTCAACGGCTCGCGCGCCATGCTGGGCACCGCCTGGGAACACTATCCCAGCCTGGGCGTGATCCACGTCACCGCCTCGGTGCCGGTGCTGGCGGAACGGCTGGCCGCCCGGGGCCGCGAGACCCGCGACGAGATCGCGCGGCGGCTGGCGCGGGCAAGCTACGAAATCCCCTACGGCATCCCGATTCGCGTGGTCGAGAACAACGGGCCGCTGGATCAGGCCGTCGCCGCCTTCCTCGCCGCGCTTCAGCCGGAAAGGGTGTAGCGGTGCAGGATGCGGAACCGCCCGTCGGCGGCTTGCCCGAACAGGCAAAGCTGATCGACCACGAAGGGGCGGGGCAGCAGCGGCGCGATCACCGGGGCCAGCGCGGCCTCGACCTGATGCGCCTCGTCGGGTGGCAGGTCGCCGGTGAGGGTCAGGTGAAACCGGAACTCGTCCAGCACATAGGGATAGCCCCATCGGTCCAGCAGGTCGCGCTGGCGCGGGCTCATCCGCTCGGGGCGGCGGCGGGCGATCTCGGCGGCATCGGGGGGCGCGCGGAAGCCGTCGAGCCCGGTCACCACCGCGGCGGCGAGGGTGGCCAGCGCGCTGGCATCCCCCTCGGGCGTCAGTGCCAGAAACCCGCCCAGCCGGTGCAGCGCCAGACCGTTCAGCGTGACGGGCGCCAGCCGTGCGGCCAGTTCGATGGCGGCACGGTGCAGCGCCTCGGCATCCTGCCCGACGGCCAGCCGGAACGGCGGCTTGAGCGTGCCGTGAAAGCCATACTTGCGCGGCGTCTCGGTCAGGCCCGCCACGTCACGGGGCAGGCCCGGCACCCAGGGGTGCGCAACGTCGCGCGCCGTCGCGGCGTCCCAGCCCAGCCAGCGGGCGGCGAAATCGGCCAGTGCCCCCGGCGGCGGCGCATAGTAGATGGCGTAGCGATCGTATCCGGTCATGCGCCCCTCTTCCTCAGGCTCGCGTCACAGCCCGGTGACGCTGGCCCCCGATACCGCGCGGATCAACAAGGAACCACTCATGTCTGAGACGATTCTGGCCAACGCCACGCTCATTCTGCCGCAGGGCATGCTGCGGGGCAGCCTGCGCATCGTCGACGGCCACATCGCCGAGATCATCGAGGGCGCCGGGGTGCCGCAGGACGCGCTCGATTGCGCAGGCGACCTGATCGCGCCGGGACTGATCGAACTGCACACCGACAACCTCGAACGCCACATCGAGCCACGGCCCAAGGTCGACTGGCCGCACGCCGCCGCCATCATCGCGCATGACGCGGAACTGGCCGGGGTGGGGATCACCACGGTGTTCGACGCGCTGCGGGTGGGCTCGATCCAGAAACGCGACAACAGTTACAAGCGCTATGCCCGCCCGCTCGCGTCGGAGATTCTGGAGCTGCGGGCGCAGGGCGCGCTGCGCATCAGCCACTTTTTGCACCTGCGCGCCGAAGTCTGTTCCGAAACGCTGGTCGATGAACTGGCCGAGTTCGGGCCCGCCGACCGGGTCGGCATCGTCAGCCTGATGGACCACACCCCCGGCCAGCGCCAGTTCCGCGACGTCGAAAAGCTGCGCGCCTATGTGCAGGGCAAGCGCGGCTATTCCGAGCAGGATTTCCAGGACCATGTCGCCAACCTCAAGGCGCTGCGCGACGAATTCGGCGCGCTGCACGAGGCCATGGCGGTGGCCGAGGCGGCGCGCTTTGGCGCCGTGCTGGCCAGCCACGACGACACTGACGTGGACCATGTGACCGCTTCGGCCGCCTACGGCATCCGGCTGGCCGAGTTTCCCACCACGGTTGAGGCGGCGCAGGCCTGCCACGCGCACGGCATCGCGGTGATGATGGGCGCGCCGAACCTGATCCGCGGCGGCTCGCATTCCGGCAATGTCGCCGCCGAGGATCTGGCGCGGATGGGCCTGCTGGATATCGTGTCGTCGGACTATGTGCCCTCGGCGCTGCTGACGGCCGCCTTCCGGCTGGGCGAGATCTGGGGCGACCTGCCGCGCGGGATCGCCACCGTCACCGCCGCCCCCGCTGCTGCCGCCGGCCTGACCGACCGCGGCCGCATCGCACCCGGCCAGCGCGCCGACCTGATCCGCATCCGCCGCGTCGGCGACACGCCGGTGGTGCGCGCCACCTGGGTGCTGGGCGCCCGCGTCGCCTGACCCTTGCCGCCGCCCGCGCGATCCCCCAGATTGCCCGCCAAAGGAGCCCTCCATGACCGAACAGCTTGATGCCTTCACCGCCCCCGGCCGCTTCTGGCGCGGCAACCTGCACACCCATTCGACCAATTCCGATGGCGTCTTGGCACCGGAAGAGGTCTGCCGCCGCTACCGCGCCGAGGGATATGACTTCCTCGCGCTGACCGACCATTTCATCGGGCTTTACAAATACCCGATCACCGACACCACGCCCTATCGCGGCAACGGCTTCACCACGATCCTGGGTGCCGAACTGCATTCCGGCCCGACGCTGAACGGCGAGCTGTGGCACATCCTCGCGGTCGGCCTGCCCGCCGATTTCGCCCCCGGCAACGCGCCGCATTTCTACCCGGTCGAGGGCATGGAAACCGGCCCCGAGATCGCCGCGCGCGCGGTGGCGGCGGGCGCCTTCGTCGCCATCGCGCACCCGCAGTGGTCGGGCCTGACGCTGGCCGACGCGCGCACCATCACCGCCGCCCACGCGGTGGAGATCTACAACCACGGCTGCGCCGAGGGCTGCGACCGCGCCGACGGTTTCGCCATCGCCGACCTGCTGCTGTCCGAGGGGCGCCACCTGAGCCTTTGCGCCACCGACGACGCGCATTTCTCGGAACCCGACCATTTCGGCGGCTGGGTGATGGTGAAGGCGCAGGAGAACACGCCCGAGGCGCTGCTGGCGGCGCTGAAGGCGGGGCATTACTATTCCTCGCAGGGGCCGGAACTGCGCGGGGTGACCTTCGACAAGAAGGGCGTCGATGTCGAGTGCTCGGCGGTGCGCTCGGTCATCGTGCAGGGTTATGGTCAGGGCGCCAAGGCGGTGCATGGCAATTCGATGACCAAGGCACGAGTGCCGCTGGACCGTCTGGGCACCTCGCCTTGGTTCCGCGTGACCCTGATCGACCACGCCGGGCGGCGCGCCTGGTCGCAGCCCTACTGGCGCTGAGCCGGGCGGGGGAGCATCAGAGCCTTTAACGGCTGGGAAATCGGCACACCGAAACAGCCCCGGTTTCGCGCCGCTGACGGGCCCCGGCAGGTCAGGACTTCTTGAACGTCAGAGTGCAGGCGGGCCCGGTTCCAAGGCGGATGCCGGTCCCGGTGCGATCCTGAAACCGGGCGTCGATGTCGTAGTGGTAGACCGCGCCCGAAGAAACGCGCTTCTTCGCGATATAGGCGGCATCGCCCGTAACGCCGTCCATCGACAGGCGGGCCGTGCCGTCGGGGGCGATGGGGCCGTGCAGGGTGCCCGAGTTTGGCGTGTCAACCGTGCCGTGCTGAAGCTTCAGACTGCCGCCCGCGATGGCGCCGACAAGCTGCCAAGTATATCCCAAGGCCTTGCCGGGCGTGTCAGGGCAAACCAGTTGCGCCGTCCAGTTGCCATCGAAGGTCGCGGCGCCAGAGGCGCCCCCGGCCGGGCCCGGCCCCGCACCGATTGCCCCCAGCACGATCGCCGCCACCGCCAGAAGACCCGTTTCGCGCGTCATCTTTCCCCCGTTCGACCGTCAGCCAGGAAAAGCTGCGCCGCAGGCCCTGTTCCGGCAACTCACGATGTTGCGAGCGGGCGACCGGGCGATGCCGGGGCGCCCGCACCGCCCGGCAGGTGATCCCCGCGCCCCCCTCTCTTTCGGTCCTGAAATATCCTCGGGGGGAGCGCCGGAGGCGCCGGGGGGCAGACGGCCCCCCGTGCCCGCCGCAGGCCGCCGCCCGCTTTCAGGCCTTGCCTTCCAGCCCGTCCGCCGCCATCCCCGAGGCGTTCGGGATGCGCATCTCGAACACTTCGGTGACGCTGGTGTAGTCGTGATAGCCCAGCCGGGCGAGCGGGCGGATGCGCAGGATGTCGAGCTTGCCCTCGGGCGTCAGCACCTCGTCCTTGACGTGGATTCGCATCACCTCGCCATAGACGACCTCGACCCAGCCGTGGCTGGAATTGCCGCGCAGGCGGTGGGTGGACAGGTAGCGGCACTCGAACTGCGCCGGGCTTTCGGCGACGCGCGGGCCGGGCGCGTCGATCGAGGGCGCCTTGGTGACCCCCGCCTTCTCGAACTCGTCCACCCCGTCGGGCCATTCCATCGAACTGATGTTGACCGCCTCGCGCAGGTCGTAGGTGGCCATGTTCCAGACGAACCAGCCGGTCTGTTCGGCGTTCAGCACGGAATGCTTGCGGCGGCCGTCGGAATACTGGTTGGCGGCGAACATCACCATCGGCGGATCGAAGGTCAGGTTCTGGAACTGGCTGTAGGGCGCGAGGTTGGCCACGCCGGTGGTCGACACGGTGGAAATCCAGCCGATCGGCCGCGGCACGGTGCAGGACTTGAAGGGCGCGAAGGGCAGCGGGCAGGGCTCGCGGCCGGGGGCGTAATGCATGGGGCGGCTCCTTGTGGCGGCGGAAGCGGGGGTTTCACACCCCCGCACCCCCGTGGGATATTTGGGCCAATGCGAAAGGGAAAGGGCCCCTTGCCGTCAGTTCCCCAGAATGCCCGGCAGGCGAAGCCCGTGATCGCGGGCGCAATCGAGCGCGATCGGGTAGCCCGCGTCGGCGTGGCGCATTACGCCGGTGGCCGGGTCGTTCCAGAGCACGCGCGCCAGCCGCCGGGCGGCGTCGTCGGTGCCGTCGGCGACCACCACCATGCCGGAGTGCTGGCTGTAGCCCATGCCGACACCGCCGCCGTGGTGGATCGAGACCCAGGTGGCGCCCGACGCGCAGTTCAACAGCGCGTTCAGCAGCGGCCAGTCGGAGACGGCGTCGGAGCCGTCCTTCATGGCTTCGGTCTCGCGGTTGGGCGAGGCGACGGAGCCTGAGTCGAGGTGGTCGCGGCCGATCACCACCGGGGCCTTGAGTTCACCCTTGCGGACCATCTCGTTGAACATCAGGCCGGCCTTGTGGCGCTCGCCCAGACCGATCCAGCAGATGCGCGCAGGCAGGCCCTGAAACGCGATGCGTTCACGCGCCATGTCGAGCCAGCGGTGCAGGTCGGCGTTGTCGGGGAAGAGCTTCTTCATCGCCGCGTCGGTCCGGTAGATGTCCTCGGGGTCGCCCGACAGCGCGGCCCAGCGGAACGGACCGATGCCGCGGCAGAACAGCGGGCGGATGTAGGCGGGCACGAAGCCGGGAAAGGCGAAGGCGTTTTCCAGCCCCTCGTCCTGCGCGACCTGACGGATGTTGTTGCCGTAGTCGAGCGTGGGGACGCCCGCGTTCCAGAAATCGACCATCGCGGCGACATGGGTCTTCATGCTGGCGCGGGCGGCACGTTCGACCGCCTTGGGGTCGGTTTCCTGACGCGCGCGCCATTCGGCAACGCCCCAGCCCAGCGGCAGATAGCCGTGCAGCGGGTCGTGGGCCGAGGTCTGGTCGGTGACGATGTCGGGGCGGGGGCCGCCCGCCTTCATGCGGCGCACCAGTTCGGGGAAGACGTCGGCGGCATTGCCGACAAGGCCGACCGATTTCGCCTCGCCCGCCGCCGTCCAGTCGCCGATCAGCGCCAGCGCCTCGTCGAGCGTGTGGGCCTTGGCGTCGAGGTAGCGGGTGCGGATGCGGAAATCGATCCGCGTCTCGTCGCATTCGACGGCCAGGCAGCAGGCC
This sequence comes from Solirhodobacter sp., assembly GCF_964715405.1. Classification (NCBI taxonomy): domain Bacteria; kingdom Pseudomonadati; phylum Pseudomonadota; class Alphaproteobacteria; order Rhodobacterales; family Paracoccaceae; genus Solirhodobacter; species Solirhodobacter sp. The sequence goes on from NZ_CBAICG010000015.1 coordinate 26,423, forward strand.
CCCGCCATCACTGCCGCCAGCGGCTGCGCGCCGCCCATCCCGCCCAGGCCGCCGGTGAGGATCCATCGCCCCGTCAGGTTGCCGCCGTAGTGCTGGCGGCCCGCTTCGGCGAAAGTCTCGTAGGTGCCCTGCACGATGCCCTGGGTGCCGATGTAGATCCACGACCCGGCGGTCATCTGGCCATACATCGCCAGACCCTTTTTATCGAGTTCGTTGAAATGGTCCCAGGTCGCCCAGTGCGGCACCAGGTTGGAGTTGGCGATCAGCACGCGGGGCGCATCCTTGTGGGTGCGGAACACGCCGACCGGCTTGCCGGACTGGACCAGCAGCGTCTCGTCCTCCTCCAGCGTCTTCAGCGTCGCGACGATGCGGTCGAAATCCTCCCAGGTGCGGGCGGCGCGGCCGATGCCGCCGTAGACCACCAGCTCGTGCGGGTTTTCGGCCACGTCGGGATGCAGGTTGTTCATCAGCATCCGCATCGGCGCCTCGGTCAGCCAGCTTTTGGCGGTGATCGTGGTGCCGGTGGCGGGGTAGACGTCGCGGGTGTTGTGGCGCGGGTTGGTCATGGCGTGCTCCTAGGCCAGCAGATGGGCGGCGATGATGGTGCGTTGGATCTCGGACGAGCCCTCGTAGATGCGCATGATGCGGCAATCGCGGGCAAGGCGTTCAAGCGGAAGGTCACGGGTGTAGCCATAGCCGCCGTGCAGTTGCAGCGCGCCGTCGGTGACGCGGTGCGCCATTTCCGAGGCGGTGAGTTTGGCCATGCTGGCGGCTTCGGAAAAACGCAGGCCCAGTTGGCGCTGCCGCGCGGCCTCCAGCGCCAGCAGGCGGGCGGCGCGCAGGTCGGTGGCCATATCGGCCAGTTGCCAGCGGATGCCCTGCCGTGCGGCCAGCGGCTCGCCGCCGATGATGCGGGTCTTGGCCCAGCCCACCGCCAGGTTCAGCGCGGCCTGCGCGATGCCGATGCACATGGCGGCGACCTCGACGCGGCCGTTGTCCAGCACCTTCATCGCGGTCTTGAAGCCGGTGCCCTCGGCGCCAAGGCGGTTTTCGGCGGGGATCAGGCAATCAAACGCCAACTCCCACACGTGGCCGCCCTTGAGGCCCATCGTGCGCTCGGCGCGGCCGGGGGTGAAGCCGGGAGTGCCCTTGTCGACCACGAAAGCCGAGATGCCGCGGTGCCCGGCGGCGGGGTCGGTCACGGCGTAGACCACGACAAAATCGGCCACGCCGCCGTTCGAGATGAAGCATTTGGCGCCGCGCAGGCGGTAATGGTCGCCCTCCCGCGTGGCGCGGGTCTTCATGTCGGCGGGGTCCGAGCCTGCGTTGCGCTCGGTCAGCGCAAAGGCCCCCAGGGTGCGGCCCTCGGCGGCGGCGGGCAGATAGCGGGCGCGCGCCGCGTCGGTGCCGCCGATCAGCACCGAGTCGGTGGCAAGGTAGTGCGCCGTCAGCGCCGAAACGGTGGAGCCGCAGGCCCCCGCCACGATCTCGACCGCCTTGAGCAGCGCCTGCGCCGAGATGCCGGGGCCGAAGGGCTCGGGCAGATTGGCGCCCATGATCCCGGTTTCGGCCAGCGCGGCCAGTTGAGCGTGAACGAAGGCCCCGCTTTCATCGGTGTCGGCGGCCTTGGGTGCGATCTCGGCGGCGCAGAAGCGGGCGAGCATGTCGGCAAAGGCGTGCTCTTCCGCGCTGAGCATCGGGAACAGGTCAATCATGGGACAATCCGAGACGGGCAAGAATGGCGGGGCCGTCGGCGCCAAGGGCCGGGGCGCTGGTGGTGGCGAGGGGCTTTTCCCCGTCGAAACGGACCGGCTGGCCCACCGTCGGGGCCCGGCCCAGCGTGGCGTGCGGCAACGCGGCGACCAGCCCGCGCGCCTGCGCATGGGGCGAGGCCGCGGCCTGCGCCAGCGTCTGCACCTCGGCGGTCGGAATGCCCGCAGCGGCGAGCGCGGCCACCACCGCGGCGGCGGGCTGCGGGCGGCTCCACCCTTCGATCATCGCCCGGACCAGCGGTTCATGCGCGGTGCGCTGCGCGTCGCTGGCAAAGCGCACGTCGGTGGCGGCGGCGGGCTGGCCGATCAGGGCGCAGAGCGCCTGCCACTGCCGGTCGCCCAGCACGGCGATCACCGCCTGGGCATCGGCGCAGGCGAAGCAGCCGAACGGGGTGGACAGCGGGTGACGGTTGCCGACCCGCGCGGGCGCGCGGTCCGCGTAGAATTGCAGCGCGTGGCTGGTCGGCAGCAGCGAAAAGAGCGCGTCGAACATCGCCACGTCGATCGTGCTGCCCTCGCCGGTGGTCGCGCGCCGGTGCAGCGCCGCGAGGATCGCCCAACTGGCGTAAAGCCCCGCCATCAGGTCGCCGTAGCTTTCACCGACCTTCAGCGGCGCGCCGCCCTCTTCGCCGGTCGCGGCCATCAGGCCCGACATCGCCTGCGCCACAAGGTCATAGGCCGGCAGGTGCGCCGCCGGCCCGGTCTGCCCGAAACCCGAGATCGAGGCGTAGATCAGCGCGGGCTTCTCGGCCCGCAGGCTCTCGGCGCCCAGGCCGAGGCGGGCGGCCACGCCGGGGCGGAAGTTCTCGACCACGACGTCGCATTTCAGCGCGACCGCGCGGGCCAGCGCCTGCGCCGCGGGGTCTTTCAGGTCCAGAACCAGCGACTCCTTGCCCCGGTTCATCAGGGTGAAAAGCGCGCTTTCCCCCTGCACGAAGGGGCCGATGTGGCGGTAATCGTCGCCCTGCGGCGGCTCCAGCTTGATGACCTCGGCGCCCAGATCGGCCAGCAGCGCGGTGCAGAACGGCCCTGCCAGCACGCGGGTCAGATCGAGGATGCGCAGGTCGGCAAGCGGTTTCACGCCAGCACCGGCAGCGGGCTTGCCGCGGCGCGGGCCAGTTCGCCCGAGGCGACGAGGCGGGCGGCAGCGGCGATGTCGGGGGCAAGGTAGCGATCCGGCCCCAGCGTCGGCACATCCTGGCGCAGCCGCGCGACCACGCGGGCGAGCGGGGCCGAGGTGGCCAGCGGCGTGCGGAACTCCACCCCCTGCGCGGCACAAAGCGCCTCGACACCCAGAATGATGGTGAGGTTGGCGACCATCGGCGACAGGCGGCGGGCGCCGTGGGCGGCCATGCTGACGTGATCCTCCTGATTGGCGGAGGTGGGGGTGCTGTCGGTCACGGTCGGATGGGCAAGGTGCTTGTTCTCGCTCATCAGCGCGGCGGTGGTGACTTCGGCGATCATCAGGCCGGAGTTCAGCCCCGGCTCGGGCGTCAGGAACGGCGGCAGGTCGAAGCTGAGCGTCGGGTCGACCATCAGCGCCACCCGGCGCTGCGCGATGGCGCCGATTTCACTGATCGCCAGCGCCGTCATGTCGGCGGCGAAGCCCACCGGCTCGGCGTGGAAGTTGCCGCCCGAGACGATCAGGCCCGCACCGGTCAGCACCAGCGGGTTGTCGGTGGCGGCGTTCGCCTCGATTTCCAGCGTGCGGGCTGCCATCCGCAGAACGTCCATCGCGGCGCCGGTCACCTGCGGCTGGCAGCGGATGCAGTAAGGGTCCTGCACACGGGTGTCGCCCTCGCGGTGGCTTTCGCGTATTTCGGAGCCGTCGAGCAGGGCGCGCATGACTTGGGCCGCCTCGATCTGCCCGGCGTGGCCGCGCAGGGCGTGAATCTCGGGGTGCAGGGGCGCGGTGGAGCCCATGATTGCGTCGGTCGAGAGGGCCGAGGTGACCAGCGCGGATTGCGCGGCATTCCAGGCGCCGAACAGCCCGACCAGCGCCCAGGCGGTGGAAAACTGGGTGCCGTTGATGAAGGCGAGGCCCTCTTTCGGGCCGAGCGGGATCGGGGTGAGGCCGACGCTGGCGAGGGCTTCGGCACCGGGCATCACCTTGCCGCCCACTTCGGCCTCGCCCGCGCCGATCAGCACGGCGGTCATGTGGGCGAGCGGGGCGAGGTCGCCGGAGGCGCCGACTGAACCCTGCGACGGCACGACGGGGGTGACGCCGTGCGCCAGCATCGCCTCCAGCAGTTCGATCAGCGACCAGCGCACGCCCGAGGCGCCGCGCCCGAGGCTGAGGAGCTTCAGCGCCATCATCAGCCGGGTGACGGCGGTCGGGCAGGGCTCGCCCACGCCGCAGCAGTGCGACAGGATCAGGTTGCGTTGCAGGGTGGCGGTGTCCTTCGGCGCGATCTTCAGGCTGGCCAGTTTGCCAAAGCCGGTGTTGACGCCGTAGACGGCTGCCCCGCCCGCCGCAGCGGCGGCGATGGCGGCGGCGGCGGCTTCCACCTGCGGGCGGCAGGCGCGATCCAGCCGGGCGGGGGCGCCCGTGCGCCAGAGCCGTTCGAGTTGTGCCAAGGGGGTGGCGCCGGGGGTGAGGGTTTCAGGCGTCAAGGCGGCCTCCGATGATGCGGGAATGAAGCGGCGTGGCGCCGATGCGGTAGGAAAGTTCGGCGGGGTGCCCGGCCTCCCAGACCGCCAGATCGGCGCGCAGACCGGGGGCGATGCGGCCCCGGTCGGTCAGCCCGAGCGCGCGGGCGGCATGGGCGGTGGCGCCCAGCAGCGCCTCTTGCGGTGTCAGGCGGAAAAGCGTGCAGGCCATGTTCATCGCGAGGCAAAGCGAGGTCATCGGCGCGGTGCCGGGGTTGCAGTCGGTCGCCACCGCCATCGCCACGCCCGCCCTGCGCAGCACGTCGATCGGCGGCAGCTTGGTCTCGCGCAGCGTGTAGAAGGCGCCGGGCAGGATCACGGCGACGGTTCCGGCCGCGGCCATCTCCTGCGCGCCCGCCTCGTCGAGGTATTCCAGATGGTCCGCCGACAGCGCGCCATAGCGCGCCGCCAGGGCCGCCCCGTGCAGGTTGGACAACTGTTCGGCGTGCAGCTTCACCGGCAGCCCCAGCGCCCTGGCTTCGTCGAACACCCGCGCAATCTGGGCCGGGGAAAATGCGATGCCCTCGCAGAACCCGTCCACCGCGTCCACCAGCCCCTCGGCATGTGCCGCGCGCAGGGCGGGGATCGCCTGCTCGGTCAGGTAGGCGTCGGCGCGGCCTTTGTAGTCGGGCGGGATGGCATGGGCGCCAAGGAAGCTCGTCAGCACCGTCACGTCGCGCATCTGCCCGATCCGGCGGGCGACGCGCAGCATCCGCAGTTCCGTCTCGATATCCAGCCCGTAGCCCGACTTGATCTCGATCGTGCCGACGCCCTCTGCCCGCATCTGGTCGATGCGCGACAGCGCCTGCGCCAGCAGGTCATCCTCCGATGCCGCGCGGGTGGCGGCGACGGTGGAAACGATGCCGCCCCCAGCCCGCGCCACCTCCTCGTAGCTTGCCCCGTTCAGCCGCATCTCGAACTCGCGCGCGCGGTGGCCGCCGAAGACGGCATGGGTGTGGCAGTCGATCAGCGCGGGGGTGATCAGACGGCCGCCCATGTCGCGGCGCGCAGCTTTCGTCACGGGCATGTCGGCCTCGGGCCCGGCCCAGAGGATGCGCCCACCGTCGATGACGACCGCGCCGCCCGCGATCAGGCCATAGCCGCCGGTCATCGCCGCCAGCACCGCATTGCCGAGAATCATCGCCATGAGGCTTGCCTTATGTCTGCATGTTTGTGTATTATGTCTGCACATAATAATCCCTGTCAAGCGGAGTCCCCGATGCGCACCGTCCTTCATGCCGATCAGGCGCTGCTTCCCACGGGCTGGGCGCGCGACGTGGTGGTGGAGGTCGCGGACGGCCGCATCACCGCCGTGACGCCGAACGCGGCGCCTGCGGGCAACCGCGTCGCGGTGCTGCTTCCGGCGCTGGTGAACCTGCATTCCCACGCCTTTCAGCGCGCGATGGCCGGGCTGACCGAGCGGCGCGGGCGCGACCCGAGGGACAGTTTCTGGACCTGGCGGCACCTGATGTACCGCTTCCTCGACCGCCTGACGCCCGAGGATGTCGAGGCCATCACCGCCTTCGTGCAGATGGAGATGCTGGAGGCGGGCTACGCGGCGGTGGCCGAGTTCCACTATCTGCACCATCAGCCGGGCGGCGCCCCCTATGCCAGCCTCGCCGAAATGTCGGAGCGGATCGCGGCAGCGGCGGCGGTCACCGGGATCGGCCTGACGCTGCTGCCGGTGCTTTACCAGCAGGGCGGCTGCGATGGTCGCGCGCTCGGGCCGGGGCAGGCGCGGTTCGGCAATGACATCAGCCAGTTCGCGGCCCTTCTTGAGGGGGCGGCGGCGGCGCTGAAGGGCTTGCCGGGCGATGCCATCCTCGGCCTTGCACCGCATTCGCTGCGCGCCGTCAGCCGGGACGGGCTGGCCGCGGCGGCGCAGATGCGACCCGGCGCGCCGATCCACCTGCACCTCGCCGAGCAGGTCGCCGAGGTTGAGGAGGTCACCGCCGCCTATGGCGCGCGGCCAACGGAATGGTTGCTGGCCCATGCACAGGTCGATCCGCGCTGGTGCCTGATCCACTGCACCCAGATGACCCCGGCCGAAACCCTGGCCCTCGCCGCGACCGGCGCCGTGGCCGGTCTTTGCCCGATCACCGAGGCGAGCCTGGGCGACGGCATCTTCGACGGTGTGCGCTTCGTGCAGGCGGGCGGCCGGTTCGGCATCGGGTCCGACAGCAACATCCGCATCGCGCTGGCCGAGGAACTGCGCAGCCTAGAATATTCGCAGCGCCTACGCGACCGTGGCCGGGCGATGCTGGCGACGGCGGAAAAGTCAACCGGCCGCGCGCTTTACGAGGGCGCGGTGCAGGGCGGCGCGCAGGCGGGCGGGCGGGCTGCGGGCGCCATCGCGCCGGGGCTCTGGGCCGATCTGGTGGCGCTGGACACCACCCATGTCGATCTTGACGGGCGGCACGGCGATGACCTCCTCGACGCCTGGATCTTCGCGGGGGATGACCGCCTGGTGGCCGATGTCTGGGCCGCCGGGCGCCACCTTGTGCACGACGGGCGCCACGCGCATCACGACACCCTCACCGGCCGCTATCGCGCCACCCTCGCGCGGCTCAGGGCGCAGTTGTGACCGCCCCGCAGGGATGGGAGGAGATTCGCGCCGAAGTCCTGCGCCGCATCCAGCGCCGTGACTGGGTGCCGGGGGCCACGATCCCGACCGAGGAACAACTGGCCGCCGAGTTCGGCTGCGCCCGCGCGACGGTCAACCGTGCCCTGCGCGAACTGGCCGGGGCGGGCGTGCTGGAGCGTCGGCGCAAGGCGGGAACCCGCGTCGCCACCCATCCGGTGCGCAAGGCGACATTGGATATTCCCGTTACAAGACTGGAGGTTGAGGGGCGCGGTCAACGTTACGATTTCCGCCTGCTGGACAGCACCGAGGCGGTGCCGCCGCCGACGGTGGCGATGCGCCTTGGCCTCGCCCCCGGCGCGCGGCTGCAACACCTGCGCACGCTGCACTTCGCCGACGGCAAACCGTTCCTGTCCGAGGATCGCTGGCTCAACCCCGCCGCCTTGCCCGAGGGATTGCCGGAAGATCTCCACGCCGTCAGCATCAACGAATGGCTCGTGAAGACCGTCGCCTATACCTATGGCGACATTGCCTTTTCCGCCGAAACCGCAACGCCGGACGAGGCCGCCCTGCTGGGCATCGCGCCGGGGGCCGCGCTCTTCATCACCGAACGCACGACCTGGGCCGGGGACGAGCCGATCACCTCGGTCCGCCTCGCGTATGCTCCCGGCTACCGGTTGCAGACCGTGGTTTGAAAAGCGGCAGCAAGGCGCGGAAAAGGCTGGGAAATCGGCATACCGAAAAAGCACCGATTTCGCACCGAAACCGCACTCAATCTTCTTGGTGAAAATACTCTCGGGGGGCCGGGGGGCAGACGGCCCCCCGGCTTTCGCCGGGGCAAGCCCGGCCACCGCCGCTGCGCGTCTTACCGCCGCGTGAAGCGGTCGCGCAGGATGGTCAGCAGGCGCCGGTGGACATGGCCGGGCCGGTTGCGCACATGCAGCGCGGCATAGACCGGCTGGCCCAGCGGCGGCACGTCGGCGACCAGCGCGGCGCGCCCCTCGGCCACCAGCCGGGCCGCTGTCGGTTCCAGCAGGAAGGCCGATCCGCCCATCGCCGTCAGCAGGTCGGCGACGGCCGCGCTCTGGCCGCTCGACACCGGGGTTTCGGTGAAACCGGGCAGCGCCTGATCGTGCAGGCGGGCGAAGGCGGGCGAGTATTCGGTGCGGATATGGGTCTCGGGGCGCAGGCCCGCACGGCGGTCGGTCTCGGTCGAGACAAGGCGGTAGGCGAGTTCGCCCAGCATCTCGAAATGCAGGTCGGGCTGGGCGCGGGGGCTGAAGATCACGCCAAGGTCGATCGCGCCCAGCACGATGTCGGTGCAGATCTGGGTGGAATAGTCGGGCTCGATGTAGAACGCCGTCTGCGGCAGCGCCTGCCGGAACGCCGCCACCCAGTCGCCCAGGTGCAAGGCCGCCACATCCTGCTGCATCCCGATCCGCAGGCTCAGCGCCGTGGTCGCGGTGGATTGCACGGCGCGCAGGGTTTCCGTCCATTCGCGGCGCAGGCTGCGGGCGTGCGGCTCGAACTTCAGCCCCTCGGTGGTCAGAAGCGTGCCCGCGCGCGCGCGGGTAAAGAGCTTGCGCCCCAGTGCGGTTTCAAGTGCGACGACGCGGCCCGAAACGGTGGATTGCGTCACCCCCAGCCGGTCGGCGGTGCGGTGAAAGCTGCGGGTTTCCACCAGGTCGAGGAAGGTATCGAGAAGCTCGATCTGCATCGGGTCAGAGCGTCAGGCCGGGCGGCAGCGCGGCGCCGATCTTCGGCTTGACCGCGGCCAGCGTCGCGAGGTCGCGCAGCCAGTCGTAATAGACCGATTTCACGGTCAGCACGCTGGCGCCCGCCGCCGCGATCCGGGCAAGGCCCGCCGCGTGGCAGGGGCCGGGCGATCCGGTGGCGTCGCTGACCACGGTCACGCCGAAGCCCGCCGCCAGCAACCCCAGCGCCGATTGCGCCACGCAGACATCGGTTTCCAGCCCGATCAGCACTGGCTGATCGCGCCCCGTCGCGCGCAGGGCGGCAAGGATATCGGGCTGCCCGGCAAGGCCAAAGACGCGCTTGTCGTGCACCGTGCTGCCGGGCGGCAGTTCGGCCAGCACCTCGGCGACCGGGGGGCCGTTGGCGGCAAGGTCTTCGCCCATCGCGAGGATCGGAATGTCCAGCGCGCGCGCGACCCGCATCAGCCACGCGATGCGGGCGACCAGCGGCGCGCGCTCGGCCGGCGCCAGCTTTTCCAGAAACACCGCCTGCACGTCGATCACCGCCAGCACGGCGCGGGAGCGGTTCAGAAGGCGGGAATTCAGCATGATCGCGTCCTGATCGGATTTTCCGATCAATATCCCGGCACGGGATGAATTGAAAGCGCCCGCGCGCCGCCGGATACTCGGCCCCGAAGCAGGGGAGTGCGGCATGAGCGGGTTTCCGACGCAGGCGCGGGTGGTCATCATCGGGGGCGGGGCCGTGGGCGCCTCGTCGCTTTATCATCTGGCCAAGGCCGGCTGGACCGACTGCGTGCTGCTGGAGAAGAACGAGCTGACCGCCGGTTCCACCTGGCACGCGGCGGGGAACGTGCCGACGTTTTCCTCCAGTTGGTCGATCATGAACATGCAGCGCTATTCGGCGGGGCTCTACCGCGGGCTGGGCGAGGCGGTCGATTACCCGATGAACTACCATGTGACCGGGTCGGTGCGGCTGGCCCACACACGGGAGCGGTTGCAGGAGTTTCAGCGCGTGCGTGGGATGGGCCGCTATCAGGGCATGGACCTTGAGGTGCTGGCGCCCGGCGAGATCGCGGCGAAGTATCCGTTCCTTGAAACCCACGACCTGACCGGCGCGCTTTACGACCCCTACGACGGCGATATCGACCCGGCGCAACTGACGCAGGCGCTGGCCAAGGGCGCGCGCCAGATGGGCGCCCGGATCGAACGGTTCTGCCCCGCCACCGGCGTGCGGCGCGAGGGCGACGAGTGGGTGGTGCAGACGCCGAAGGGCGATATCCGCTGCGAGATCGTGGTGAACGCGGCGGGCTACTATGCGCGCGAGGTCGGCAAGTGGTTCGGCCGCGACGTGCCGATGATGGTTATGAGCCACCAGTACATGCTGTTCGACACGATCCCCGAACTGGCGCAATGGTCGGCTGAGGTCGGCCACAAGCTGCCGCTGCTGCGCGACGTCGATTCGAGCTACTACCTGCGGCAGGAAAAGCAGGGCTTCAACCTTGGCCCCTACGAGGGCAACTGCAAGGCGCACTGGGTGACGCCGGATGACCCGTTCCCGCAGGACTTCAGCTTTCAGTTGTTCCCCGACGATCTGGAGCGGCTGGAATGGCACATCGCCGATGCGATGGCGCGCGTGCCGCTGCTGGAAAAGGCGAACCTGACCAAGGTCATCAACGGCCCGATCCCCTATGCGCCCGACGGCAATCCGCTGATCGGGCCGATGCCGGGGGTGCCGAATGCGTTCGAGGCCTGCGTCTTTACCTTCGGCATCTGTCAGGCGGGCGGCGCGGGCAAGGTGCTGGCGGAATGGATCACCGAGGGCGCGACCGAGTGGGACATGTGGTCCTGCGACCCGCGCCGTTTCACCGGGTTCGAGGATCAGGCCTACTGCGTCGAAAAGGGGATGGAGGTCTACGGCCACGAATACGCCATCCAGTTTCCGCGCCACGCCTGGCCCGCGGGGCGCGACAAGAAGCTGTCGGCGGTGCATGACCGCACCAGGGCGCTTGGCGCCGTCTATGGCGCGATGAACGGGTGGGAGCGGGCGCTGTGGTATGCGCGGCCGGGGGATGACACCTCCGAGGCGGGCACCCAGACGTGGAAGCGCGAAGGGCCGTGGTTCGGGGCGGTGAAGGCGGAATGCGAGGCGGTGCGGGATGCGGCGGGGATCCTCGACCTGCCGGGGTTCTCGCGGTTCCGCATCACCGGGGCGGGGGCGGCGGCGTGGCTGGCGCGGCAGATCACCGGGAAGGTTCCGGGGGTCGGGCGGCTGGGGCTGGCTTATTTCGCCGACGACAAGGGGCGGATCGTCACCGAAATGTCGGTGGCGCGGCTGGGCGAGGAGGAACTGCTGCTGATCACCGCCGCGACCGCGCAGGCGCATGACCGGGAGTGGTTGGTCAAGCACCTTGATGCGGGCCTTACCCTCAGCGAGGGCACCGATCACTGGTCGTGCCAGATCTTGACCGGCCCGAAATCGCGCGCGATTCTGGCGGCGGTGAGCGACGCCGATCTGGCGAAGGGCTGGCTGACCTTCCAGACCGCGACCATCGCCGGGGCCGAGGTTCATCTGTTCCGGGTGTCGTTCGCGGGTGAACTCGGCTGGGAGATTCACTCCCGCATCGCCGATACGCCTGCCGTGTTTGACACGGTGATGGCGGCGGGCAGGGGCCACGGTCTGCGCCCGTTCGGGATGTTCGCGCTGAACAGCCTGCGGATCGAAAAGGGCTATCGGGCGTGGAAGGGCGATCTGTCCACCGACTACACCGTGCTGCAAGGCGGGCTGGAGCGGTTCGTCGACTGGGCCAAGCCCGATTTCCGGGGCAAGGCGGCGCTGGCGGCGGAAAAGCAGGCGGGCGTGACCAAGCGGTTCGTGGTGCTGACGGTGGAGGCGGGCGAGAACGACCCGCCCTACATGTCGACCCTCTGGCATGACGGCAAGGTGGTGGGCGAGACCACCAGCGGCGACTGGGGGCACCGGGTCGGCGGCTGCGTCGCGCTGGGGATGCTGCGCGCCGATCTGGCGGTGCCCGGCACGGCGCTGGAGGTGGAGATTTTCGGCGACCGCTTCCCGACCATCGTCACCGGCGACGGCGCGCTGTGGGATGCGAAGAACGAAAGGATCCGGGCGTGAGCCTTCCCGCCGTCATGTCGGGCGTGCAACTCACCTGCCACGGCGGGCCCGAGGCGCTGGTCTGGCGCGACGATCTGCCGGTGCCGCGTCCGGGGCCGGGCGAGGTGCTGGTGCGCGTGCTGGCGGCGGGGGTGAACGCGACCGACATCAACACCCGGCTGGGCTGGTACGGCAAGGGCGAGGGCCGCGCCGGCTGGGCGGGCGAGATGGCCTTTCCGCGCATCCAGGGCTCGGACCTCTGCGGCCGGGTCGTGGCGCTGGGTGAGGGGGTGGAGGGGCTGGCACCGGGCATTCGGGTGATCTGCCCCACCAACCAGTCGGAACCCACGGCGGCCAATCCGCTGCACTTCGTGGCGATCGGGTCGGAATATGACGGGGCCTTTGCGCAATACTGCGTGGTGCCCGCGCGCCATCTGCACGACGTCAGCGCCTCGCCGCTGTCGGATGTCGAGATCGGCGCGATGCCCTGCGCCTATGGCACGGCGTTCAACCTGCTGGCGCGCGCCCGCGTGGCGGTGGGCGAGCGGGTGCTGGTCACCGGCGCCTCGGGCGGGGTCGGGCTGGCGGCGGTGCAACTGGCGCTGCTGCGCGGGGCCGAAGTCACCGGCCAGTGCAGCCCGGCCAAGGCGCAGGCGGTGCGCGCGGCGGGGGCGAAGGTGTTGAACCGCGCCGACGCGCCACCCCGGCGCGGCTTTGACGTGGTGATCGACGTGGTCGGCGGCGCGGGCTGGGGCGAGCGGCTGGAGGCGCTGGTGCCCGGCGGGCGCTATGCCACCTCGGGCGCGGTGGGCGGGCCGGTAGTGCAGGGCGACCTGCGCACGATCTACCTGAACGACCTGACGCTGTTCGGCGCCACCCATCAGCCGCGCGAGGTCTTCGCCGGGCTGGTGACCATCATCAATACCGCCCGCATCCGCCCGGTGGTGTCGAAAACCTATCCGCTGCGCGACATTGCCGCCGCGCAGGCCGATCTTGCCGCCGGGCGCTATCCCGGCAAACTCGTTCTCGTTCCATCGGAGCCTTCGCAATGACCCTTCCCGCCAAAGCCCGCGCCGTCATCATCGGGGGCGGCATCTCGGGCTGTTCACTGGCCTATCATCTGGCCAAGCTGGGCTGGAAGGACGTGGTGCTGCTGGAACGCAAGCAACTGACCAGCGGCACCACCTGGCACGCGGCGGGGCTGATCGGGCAGTTGCGTGGCAGCCAGAACATGACCCGGCTGGCCAAGTATTCCGCGGACCTCTACGTCAAGCTGGAGGCCGAGACCGGGGTGGCCACCGGCATGCGGCAGGTCGGCAGCATCTCGGTTGCGCTGACCAAGGACCGGCACGAGGAACTGCTGCGGCAGGCGACGCTGGCGCGCGCCTTCGACGTGGCGGTGACCGAGATCAGCCCGGCCGAGGTGAAGCGGATGTATCCGCACATCGAGGTGGGCGACGTGGTCGGCGCGGTGCATCTGCCGCTGGATGGCCAGTGCGACCCGGCCAACATCGCGATGGCGCTGGCCAAGGGCGCGCGGATGCACGGCGCGGCGATCCATGAGGGGGTGAAGGTGACGGGCGTCACCGATGACGGCGCGCGGGTGACCGGGGTGGACTGGGAAACCACCGAGGGGCGCGGCCATATCGCGGCGGATATCGTGATCAACTGCGGCGGCATGTGGGGCCGCGATCTGGCGGCGCAATCGGGCGTCAGCCTGCCGCTGCACGCCTGCGAGCACTTCTACCTTGTCACCGAACCCATTGAAGGGCTTGGGCATCTGCCGGTTCTGCGGGTGCCGGACGAATGCGCCTATTACAAGTCGGACGCCGGCAAGATGATGCTGGGCGCGTTTGAACCCAAGGCCAAGCCCTGGGGCATGGCGGGCATCCCCGAAGATTTCAGCTTTGACTCGCTGCCCGAGGATTTCGACCATTTCCAGCCCATCCTGGAGGCGGCGATGCACCGGATGCCGATGTTCCAGATGGCGGGCATCCACACCTTCTTCAACGGGCCGGAAAGCTTTACGCCGGATGATCGTTACTATCTGGGCGAGGCGCCGGAGCTGAAAGGCTACTGGATCGCGGCGGGCTACAACTCGATCGGCATCGTGTCGTCGGGCGGCGCGGGCATGGCGCTGGCGGAGTGGCTGAACGACGGCGAGCCGCCGTTCGACCTCTGGGAGGTCGACATCCGCCGCGCGCAGCCGTTCCAGCGCAACCGCAAATACCTCAAGGAACGGGTCAGCGAGACGCTGGGGCTCTTGTATGCCGACCACTGGCCCTACCGGCAGATGGCGACGGCGCGCGGGGTGCGGCGGTCGCCGCTGCACGCGCATCTGGCGGCGCGCGGCGCGGTGTTCGGCGAGGTCGCGGGCTGGGAGCGCGCGAACTGGTTCGCCAAGCCGGGGCAGGAGCGGGAATACAAATACGACTGGGGGCGGCAGAACTGGTTCGAGAACCAGAAGGCCGAACACATGGCGGTGCGCACTGGCGTGGGCCTGTTCGACATGACCAGCTTCGGCAAGATCCGGGTCGAGGGGCGCGACGCCTGCGCCTTTTTGCAACGGCTGTGCGCCAACGAGATGGACGTAGAGGCGGGCCGCATCGTCTACACCCAGATGCTGAACGCGCGCGGCGGGATCGAGTGCGACCTGACGGTCACGCGGCTGTCGGAAACCTGCTACTTCCTGGTGGTGCCGGGGGCGACGCTGCGGCGCGATCTGGCCTGGCTGCGCAAGCATCTGGCGGACGAGTTCGTGGTGATCACCGATGTGACGGCGGCCGAAGCGGTGCTCTGCGTGATGGGGCCGCAGGCGCGCGACCTGATGCGCCGCGTCAGCCCGGATGATTTCAGCAACGCCGGGCATCCCTTTGGCACCGCGCGGGAAATCGAGATCGGCATGGGGCTGGCCCGCGCGCATCGGGTGACCTATGTCGGCGAACTGGGGTGGGAGCTTTACGTTTCCACCGATCAGGCGGCCCATGTGTTCGAGGCGCTGGTGGAGGCCGCGCCGGAACTGACGCTCTGCGGCCTGCACACGCTGGATTCGTGCCGGATCGAGAAGGCCTACCGCCACTTCGGCCACGACATCACCGACGAGGATCATGTGCTGGAAGCGGGCCTCGGCTTTGCGGTGAAGACCGGCAAGGGCGATTTCATCGGCCGCGAGGCGGTGCTGCGAAAGCGCGAGGCGGGGTTGAACCGGCGGCTGGTGCAGTTCCTGCTGGCCGACCCCGAACCGATGCTGTTCCACAACGAGGCGGTGGTGCGCGACGGCAAGATCGTGTCGATCGTGACCTCGGCCAACTACGGCCACGCTTTGGGCGGCGCGGTCGGGCTGGGCTATGTGCCCTGCAAGGGCGAAAGCGCCGAGGCCGTGCTGGCCTCGGCCTACGAGATCGAGATCGCCGGGCGGCGAGTGGCGGCGACGGCCTCGCTGGCGCCGATGTATGACCCGAAGGCGGAGCGGGTGCGGATGTGACGGGCGCCGGGGGCTGCGCGCCCCCGGACCCCTGCGGGATATTTGGGCCAGGATGAATGGCCATCAGGAAGGGAACGCGGCGATGGACGTGATCGAGGAAGGCTGTGCGCCGGCGCGCAATCGCCGGGCGGGCGGGCGGGCGAACCGGGTGGCGGTGCGGTCCGCGCCGCTGGCCGAGGCGCTGCGCCCGGTGCGGGCGGGGATGCCGGGCGGCCAGTACAAGCCGCTGACGCCCGAGGGGATGGAGCGCATCCATCTGGCGGCGCTGGAGGCGCTGGAGGTGATCGGGTTTGCCAACGCGCCCGCGTCGGGCGTGGAGATCCTGACCGGGGCGGGCGCGATCCTGGGCGAGGACGGGCGCATCCGCTTTCCGCGCGCGCTGGTCGAGGACATGCTGGCGAAGGCGGCGCGGGGCATCACCCTGCACGGGCGCGATCCGAAATACGACCTGCACCTGAAGGGCACCAACGTGCACTACGGCACGGCGGGGGCGGCGGTGCATATCGTCGATCTGGAGCGCAACGAGTACCGCGATTCGACCTCGACCGATCTTTATGCCGCGGCAAAGCTGACGCATCACCTTGACAACGTGCACTTCTTCCAGCGCGCGATGGTGTGCCGCGACATCGTCGACAACTACGAGATGGACGTGAACACGCTTTACGCCTGCTGCGCGGGCACGACGAAGCATGTGGGCACCTCGTTCAGCGACCCCGCCCACGTCAAGGGCTGCTTCGAGATGCTGCACATGATCGCGGGTGGCGAGGACAAGTGGCGCGAGCGGCCGTTCGTCAGCAATTCCAATTGCTTTGTCGTGCCGCCGATGAAGTTCGCCGAGGAGTCGTGCATCACGATGGAGGCCTGCGTGCGGGGCGGCATGCCGATGCTGCTCTTGTCGGCGGGGCAGGCGGGGGCGACTGCGCCGGCGCCGATCGCACTGGCCATCGTGCAGGCGGTGGCGGAGTGTCTGGCCGGGTTGGTCTATGTCAACGCGATGATGCCGGGGTTCCCCTGCATTTTCGGGACCTGGCCGTTTGTCAGCGACCTGCGCACCGGGGCGATGTCGGGCGGGTCTGCCGAGCAGGCGCTGCTGACGGCGGGCTGCGCGCAGATGCACCAGTACTACGGGCTTCCCGGCGGCGCGGCCTCGGGGATTTCGGACAGCAAGCTGCCGGACATGCAGGCGGGCTGGGAGCAGGGCATCACCAACACGCTGGCGGGGCTGTCGGGGCTGAACATGTGTTATGAGGCAGTGGGGATGCATGCCTCGCTGCTGGGGTTCTGCCTGGAAAGCCTGGTGCTGGGCGATGATCTGCTCGGGCAGGCGATGCGCTGCGTGCGCGGGATCGACGTGACCGAGGACTCGGTCAGCATCGAGGCGATGCGGCAGGTCTGCCTGGAGGGGCCGGGGCATTATCTGGGCCACGCGCAGACGCTGAGCCTGATGCAGACGGAATACATCTACCCCGCGGTCGCCAACCGGATGAGCCCGAAGGAATGGGTCGAGGCGGGCAAGCCGCAACTGCTGGACCGGGCGATCGCGCGCAAGAACGCGATCCTGGCCAAGGCCGGGAACCAGATTGATCCGCAGGTGGATGCGGCGATCCGGGCGGCGTTCCGGATTCATGTGCGGGACTGAGCGAAACGGGGCGGAATGTTCGATAAGTGAAAGTGCTTGGTGCTTAGCGGCGGGGCAGTCGGAGAGAAATGATGCAATACGGCTATATCGGTTTGGGCAATCTGGGCGGTCACCTGGCCGCGAGCCTGCTGCGCGAGGGCTTTGCGGTCACCGTCTACGACCGCAATCCGGCGCTGGCGGCGCGCCATGTGGCGATGGGGGCGACGCTGGCGGCGAACCCGGCCGAGGTGGCGGCCGCGTCGGATGCGGTGATCACCTGCCTGCCGTCGCCCGCTGTTTCGGAGGCGGTGCTGTTCGAGATGCTGCCCGCGATGCGGAAGGGCGCGACCTGGATCGAGATGTCCACGCTGGGCCGCGACGACATCCTGCGGCTGTCCGGGCTGGCCGCGGACTACGGCATCGAGACGCTGGAAAGCCCGGTAACGGGCGGTGTGCATCTGGCCGGGCAGGGCAAGATCACCGTGCTGGCGGGCGGGCCGGAGCCGCTGTTTGAGGCCCACCGCGCGGCGCTGCAGGCGATGGGGGGCAAGATCTTCCACATGGGTCCGCTCGGCTCGGCGGCGGTGATCAAGGTCATCACCAACATGCTGGCCTTCATCCATCTGGTCGCCGATGGGGAGGCGCTGATGCTGGCCAAGCGCGGCGGGCTGGACCTGAAGAAGGCCTGGGAGGCGATCGCGGCCTCATCCGGCACCAGTTTCGTGCACGAGACCGAGGGGCAACTGATCCTGAACGGCAGCTATGACATCGCCTTCACGATGGATCTGGCGCTGAAGGATCTGGGCTTTGCGATGGGGTTCGGGCGGGAATTCGGCGTGCCGCTGGACCTCGCCGGGCTGACGAACCAGACCTTTGTCAAGGGCAAGGCGGCCTATGGCGGGCAGGCGCAATCGACCCAGATCGTGAAGCTGCTGGAGGATGTGCTGGGCACCGACCTGCGCGCCGAGGGCTTTCCGGCGCGGCTGGAATAGGCTTACCGTTCCAACACATATCCCCCCGGAGCATCGGCCAGCGGGGCGGCGCCGGGCGGGCCCATGCCGGGCGGGCCCATGCCGGGCGGGGCAGTCATCGTGCCGCCGTGCGCCGCCAGCCAGGCGGCCCAGACCGGCCACCACGAGCCCTCGTGCGTGGGGTGCGCGGCGAGCCAGTCCTGCGGCGCGACATAGGGTTCGCCTTCCTCGCGAGTGGCGACGCGGTGGTGGCGGTGCGGGTGGCCGGGTTCGCTGATGATGCCCGCGTTGTGGCCGCCGGAGGTCAAGAGGAACGTCACCTCGGTGTCGCTCAGCAGGCTGATCTTGAACACCGATTGCCACGGCGCCACATGGTCGGTCTCGGCGCCCACGGCGAAGACGGGCGCGCGGATGTCGGTCAGGGCGACGGCCTTGCCGCCGACCGCATAGCGCCCCTCGGCCAGATCGTTGTCGAGAAAGAGGTGGCGCAGGTAGTCGGAGTGCATCCGGTAGGGCAGCCGCGTGGCGTCGGCGTTCCAGGCCATCAGGTCAGTCATCGGCGCGCGCTCGCCCATCAGGTAGTCGTGCACCACCCGGCCCCAGATCAGGTCGTTCGAGCGCAGCATCTGGAAGGCGTCCGCCATCTGGGTGGTGTCGAGGTAGCCCTTGTCCCACATCATGTCTTCGAGGAAGGCGACCTGGCTCTGGTCGATGAACAGCATGATCTCGCCGGCCTCGGTAAAGTCGGTCTGGGCGGCGAAGAGGGTGACCGAGGCAAGCCGGTCCAGCCCGTCACGCGCCAGCGCGGCGGCGGCGATCGCCAGCAGCGTGCCGCCAAGGCAATAGCCGACGGCCTGCACCCGCTGCCCCGGCACCACCGCCTGAACGGCGTCGAGCGCAGCCACCACGCCAAGGGTCAGGTAATCCTCCATGCCGCGGTCGCGGTCGGCCTCGGTCGGGTTCTTCCACGAGATCATGAAGACGGTATGGCCCTGATCGACCAAGTATTTCACCAGCGAGTTCGCGGGCGACAGATCAAGGATATAGTATTTCATGATCCAGGCCGGCACGATCAGCACCGGCGCGGCATGCACATCGGGCGTCGTCGGGGCGTATTGGATCAACTCCATCAGGTCGTTGCGCAGGATCACCTTGCCGGGGGTCACCGCGACCTCGTGGCCCGGCCGGAACGCCTCGACCCCAGCAGGGCGGCGGCCTTGCAGCGCGCGCTGCCAGTCCTCGACGAAGTTCGACCAGCCGCGCACCAGATTCATGCCACCGCTGCGCATTGTCGCGTCGAGCACCTCGGGGTTGGTCAGCGGAAAGTTGGCGGGCGAGGCCGTGTCGAGGATCTGGCGTGCGACGAAGGCGGTGACATCCTCGTGATGCGGGCTGACGCCTTCGACGCCTTTCGCGGCGCTGTGCCACCATTGCTGGGTCAGAAGGAACGCCTGTGCCAGCGCGGCAAAGGGCGGGCGCGACCAGGCGGGGGCGTCGAAGCGGTGATCCTGCGGCAGCGGCGCGATCATCGGATCGGTTGCCGTCCCGGCGCTGCGGGCAAGCCAGGCCGCGAAGCTTGCGCTTTTGCGGGCGGCCTTTTGCAGCAGTTCTTCCTGACGGCCGGGCGCGTTCATCAGATGCACGACCCAGTCGAGCCAGGCCGCCGACAGCGAGGCGGGCGAGATGCCGCCGCTCAGCCGCGCCTCGGCGGCGTGGACGGCGCGATCGAGCGGCTGAACGGGGTGCGGATCGGTCGGGTGCGGATCGGTCGGGCGGGTCATGACGCTCCTTTCGCGGCGGTCGGGTACGGGCCGGGATCGCGACGATCAAGGCGGCGATGCGGCGTGGACCCGGTGTCCTGTTTGGTCCATCCTGCGAGTCATGCCATGAGGCAGATCAATGCCGGGCCCGGTGGATGCGGGTTAGGGTTGGAACCAAAGCACAAGAGGTTGATCGTGGAGGCTGTGCCGCAACCGCAACCACTGCCAGCGACCGGCCGCGTGGTGATGGTCGATGGCTCGGTGGTGGATGTCGCCTTTGCGCAAGGTGCGCTGCCGCCGGTGAACGACGCGCTGCGGGTGACCGGGGATCACGGCGCGGTGGTGGTGCTTGAGGTGCACCAGCATCTGGACCCCGGCACGGTGCGCGCGGTCGCGTTGCAGGAAACCGCGGGGCTTTACTGCGGGCTGGCGGTGGTGGCCACGGGCAGCCCGGTGATGGTGCCCGCGGGCCCCGCCGTGCTGGGGCGGATGATCGACGTGACCGGCCGCCCGGTCGATGCCGGGGTGCCGTTTCCGGCCGATGTGCCGCGCCGCCCGATCCACCGCCCCGCGCCCCCCTTCGCGAGCCAGCGCGGCGGGGTGGAGCTGTTCCTGACCGGCATCAAGGTGATCGACCTGCTGGCGCCGCTGGCGCGCGGCTCGAAGGGGGCGATGTTCGGCGGGGCGGGGGTCGGCAAGACCGTGCTGATCATGGAACTGATCCGGGCGACCGCGGAAAAGCACGGCGGGCTGTCGGTGTTCGCGGGCATCGGCGAACGCTCGCGCGAGGGGCACGAGCTCTGGACCGACCTGAAGGGGTCGGGCGTGATCAGCAATACCGCGCTGGTCTACGGCCAGATGAACGAACCGCCCGGCGCGCGCTGGCGCGTCGGCCTGGCCGCGCTGACGGTGGCGGAATACTTCCGCGACGTGCAAAAGCAGGACGTGCTGCTGCTGGTCGATAACGTCTACCGCTTCGTGCAGGCGGGCAGCGAAATCTCGGGCCTGCTGGGGCGGCTGCCGTCGCGTGTCGGCTATCAGCCCACGCTGGCCACCGAGATCGCCGAGTTCGAGGAGCGCATCACCTCGGTCGAGGGGGCGGCGGTGACCTCGATCCAGGCGGTTTACGTTCCGGCCGACGATTTCACCGACCCTGCGGTGGCGCAGATCTTCACCCACCTCGATTCGACGCTCGTGCTCAGCCGCGACATGGCCAGCCAGGGGCTTTATCCGGCGGTCGATCCGCTGGCCTCGGTGTCGTCGCTGCTCGATCCCGCCGTGGTGGGGCAGGCGCATTACGACATCGCGCAGGAGGTGCGCCGCCTGATCGAGCATTACCGCGAACTGCAGGAGATCATCTCGCTGTTGGGGATGGAGGAACTGGGGGCCGACGACCAGACGGCGGTGAAGCGCGCGCGGCGGCTGATCCGGTTCCTGACCCAGCCCTTTGCCGTCACGGCGCAGTTCACCGGCATCGCGGGGGCCTCGGTCGCGCTGCCCGACACGCTGGCGGGCGCACGGGCGATCCTGGATGGCAAGGCAGATGACTGGGCGGAAAGCTCGCTTTACATGATCGGCACGCTGGCCGAGGCCGAGGCGAAGGAAAAGGCGGCCGGACCGGCGGTGGCGGCATGAGGCTGATCGTCACCACGCCGCTTGCCCTCGTGCTCGACGCCCCCGACGCGGCGCGCATTCAGGCCGAAGACATGTCGGGCAGCTTCGGCATCCTGCCGGGGCACGCCGATTTCCTGACCGTGCTGCCGGTGTCGGTGCTGACCTGGTTCGACACGCGCGGGGCCGAGCACAACGTGGCGCTGCGGCGCGGGGTGCTGCGGGTGTCGGGCGGGCAGACCGTATCGGTCGCCGCGCGCGAGGCGGTGGCGGCCGACGCGCTGGCCGATCTGGAGGGCGCGGTGCTGGACCGTTTGCGCACCGCCGAGCGCGACGAGGCCGCCGTGCGCGTCTCGACCGAGCGGCTGCATCTGGCGACGATGCGCAGCCTGCAACGCTACCTTGGCAGCGCGTCGGGCTATGGCAGGGCGCCTTCGCCTGATGACGGGGGGCCGACATGACCCTGCGGCCGCGCAAGCCGGACCCGCTGCAAGAGGCGGTCAAGAAGCGCGAACGGCGCGAGGCCGCCCTGCGCGCCGAGGGCACGCGGGCGCCTTGGCAGAACGTCGCGCTGATCGGGTCGCTGGCCTGGCTGGTGGTGGTGCCGATGCTGGGGGGCGTGCTGCTGGGCCGCTGGCTGGACCGGGTGACCGGGCATCTGGTGCTGTTCAGCGCGGTCGGCATCGTGCTGGGTGCGGGCTTCGGGTTCTGGATGGCATGGCAGAGGGCGAGCCGCGAATGACGATGACGGTGCCGCAGATCATGCTTTATGCCACGCTCGGCCTTGCGCTCGGGGCGGCTTATTTTGCGCTGATGTGGCGCACCGTGCGCCTGCATGTCGAGGCGGCGCCGGCGGGCTGGATCGTGCTGCACTATGCGCTGCGGCTGGGGCTGGCCGGTGTGGTGCTGTGGCGCGTGGCGCTGATGGGGGCGGGGCCGCTGCTGGCGACCGCGGCGGGGTTCGTGGTGGCCCGCCTCGCCGCGACCCGGTTCGTGCGGAGGGATCGCTGATGGAAAGCCCGTTCGGCCTGGAAACGCTGTTTCACCTTGGCCCGGTGCCGATCAGCCGCGCGGTGGTGACGACCTGGGGCATCATGGCGGCGCTGACGTTGGTCTCGTGGCTGGGCCTGCGCCGGGCGCGCCCCGACGGTGGGCCGGTGCAGACCACGCTGGAGATCGTGGTGGAGGCGATCGGGGATCAGATCCGCGCGATCCTGCAACGCGATCCGGGGCCCTATCTGCCGCTGCTGGGCACGCTTTTTCTGTTCGTCGTCACCGCCAACCTGTCGGCCGTCCTGCCCGGCGTGAAGGCGCCGACCAGCCGGATCGAGACGCCAGCGGCGCTGGGGCTGATCGTGTTTCTGTCGATCCACTGGTTCGGGCTGAAGGTGCAGGGCATCGGGGGCTATCTTGGCCATTTCCTGAAACCCAACCCGTTCATGCTGCCCTTGACGCTGTTGTCCGAATTCACCCGCATCCTGTCGCTGATGGTGCGCCTCTTTGGCAACATGATGAGCCACGAGTTGATCCTGGCGATCCTGATCTACCTTGCGGGCTTCATCCTGCCGGTGCCCTTCATGGTGCTGGGCGTGCTGATCGGGGTGATTCAGGCCTACATCTTCACCATCCTTGCCACCGTCTACATTGGCGCCGCCATCGGCGCCGTCGAAACCTGAGGAGAACCGCCTTGACCATCGAGATGATTTCCGTGCTCTGCGCCGCGCTTGCGGTGGCCTTCGGCGCGATCGGCCCCGCCTTGGGCGAGGGCCGCGCGCTCGCCGCCGCGATGGAGGCGATCGCGCGCCAGCCCGAGGCGTCGGGCACGATCTCGCGCACGCTGTTCGTCGGCCTCGCGATGATCGAGACGATGGCGATCTACTGCCTCGTCATCGCGCTTTTGCTGCTCTACGCCAACCCGTTCGTGAAATAGGCGCCCGATGACGATCGACTGGTGGACCCTTGGCCTGCAGGCGGTGAACTTCGCCGTTCTGGTCTGGCTGCTGCGCCGTTTCCTTTACGCCCCGGTGCGCAAGGTGATCGCCGCGCGCAAGGCAACGGTGGAGGCCGCGCAGGCCGAAGCGGTTGCTGCCAAGGCGGCGGCCGAGGCCGAGGCGGCGACGCTGAAGGCCGCGCAGGCCGCGCTGGAGGCCTCGCGGGTGGCGGTGCTGGCCAAGGCGGCGGCCGAGGCCGAGGCGGCGGCCAAGGCAACGGCCGCGCAGGCGCGGGCGGCGGGCGATGCGCTGCTGGCCAAGGCGCAGGAGGCCATCGCGGCGGAACGCAAGGCGGCGGTGGCGGGCGCGCAAGCCGACGTGGCCGCGCTGGCGGCGGGGCTTGCCGGGCGCATCCTTGCCGATACGGCGGCCAAGGTCGCGCCGGGGGTGTTTCTCGACGGGCTGGCGGGCGCGCTGGAGGCGTTGCCAAAGGGCGAACGTGACCGGCTGGCCGCCGATATGGCCGCGCCGGGCGCGGAGGCGAGCGTGGTGACGGCGCAACCTCTGGCGCCCGAGGATCATGGCCCCTGGACCAAGCGGCTGATGCCGTTGCTGGGCAACGCGGGCACGCTGACCTTTGCCGAGGATGCGGCGATCCTTGGCGGTGCCGAACTGCGGCTGGCGCATTCGGTGCTGAAATTCGGCTGGGCGGATCGCATCGCCGCCGCAAAGGGGGCGCTGGCGGGCGATGAGTGAGCTTGACGATGCCCTGCATGGCTGGTTCGGCCCCGCCCGTGACCGGCTTTCCGCGATGCCGTTCGCGCCGGTGGTGGCGCATGTCGGCACCGTCACCCGGATCGGCGACGGCGTTGCCACTGTCACCGGCCTGCCCGGCACCCGGTCGGAAGAGGTGCTGGAATTCGCCAACGGCGCCCGCGGACTGGTGCTGCGCGTCACCGAGGCCGAGGCGAGCGTCGTGCTACTGGACAGCGCCGGGGGCATCGTGGCGGGCAGCGCGGTGCGCGGCACCGGCGAGATCATCCGGGTGCCGGTGGGCGAGGCGCTGCTGGGCCGCGTGGTCGACCCGATCGGCCGCCCGCTCGACAATGGCCCGGCCATCGTGGCCGAACGGCACGACCCGCTGGAACGCCCGGCCCCCGGCATCGCCGACCGGGAACTGGTCACCGAACCCTTGATGACCGGGCTGACCGTGGTCGACGCGATGATCCCGCTGGGGCGGGGCCAGCGCGAGTTGATCATCGGCGACCGCAAGACCGGCAAGACCGCGGTGGCGCTCGACACCATCTTAAACCAGAAGGATACCGACGTCATCTGCATCTACTGCGCGGTCGGCCAGAAGGCCTCGACCGTGGGGCAGGTGGTGGAGGCGATCCGCACCCGCGGCAACATGGCGCGCTGCATCGTGGTGGTGGGCGAGGCGGATGCGCCGCCGGGCGCCCAGTGGCTGGCACCCTATGCCGCCTGCACCATGGCGGAATATTTCCGCGACAAGGGGATGCATGCGCTGGTGGTCTATGATGACCTGACCAAGCACGCCATCGTCTACCGCGAGCTGTCGCTGCTGCTGCGCCGCCCGCCGGGGCGCGAGGCCTATCCGGGCGACGTGTTCTACCTGCATTCGCGGCTGCTGGAGCGGGCCTCCAAGCTGAACGCTGCAAAGGGCGGCGGGTCATTGACCGCGCTGCCGATCGCCGAAACGCAGGGCGGCAACCTGACGGCCTATATCCCCACGAACCTGATCTCGATCACCGATGGCCAGATCTTCCTGGAGCCCAAGCTGTTCTACGAGGGCCAGAAACCGGCGGTGAACGTCGGCCTGTCGGTCAGCCGGGTCGGCAGTCAGACCCAGGCCCCCGCGATGAAGGCGGCGGTCGGCACGCTGAAACTCGACTATGGCCAGTTTCTGGAACTGGAGGTCTTCACCCGCTTCGGCGCGATGGTGGATGCACGCACGCAGGCCAGGATCGACCACGGGCGGCGGATCCGCGCGATGCTGGGCCAGCCGCAGTTCCGACCCGCCAGCCTTGCCACCCAGCTTGCGCTGCTGACCGCCACCGCCTCGGGTCAGCTTGATCCGCTGCCCTTGCCCGCGGTGGAGCGGTTCAAGGCCGCGCTGCCCGAGCGGCTGGCCGCCGACTGCCCCGAAGCGGTGGCGCGCATCGCCGAAACCGGCGCGCTGACCGAGGACGACCGCGCCGCGCTGGTGGCGGTGGTCGCGGCCTGCATCGCGGCGGCGGGGACGGGAGGCTGAGGTGGAGCAGGAACAGGTTCTCAAGGCGCGCATCGCCAGCCTGACGGAACTGCGCGGCCTTTTTCAGGCGCTGCGCGCACTGGCCGCCAACCGGCTGCAGGAGGCGCAGGGCGCGCTGACCGGCATCCGCGCCTATGCCGACATCATCGCCGAGGCGCTGGCCGATGCGCTGGCGCTGGACGGCGAGGAGATCGACCGGGCCGAGGGGCACGGCGCGGCGCTGATCGTGGTGTGCTCGGAACACGGCTTCGCGGGCGGCTTCAACACGCGGCTGCTGGAGGCCGCCCAGGCGCGCCGCCGGCCCGGCGAGAAACTGGTGGTGATGGGCAAGCGCGGCGGCATCACCGCGACCGAGCGCGGCATGGCACCCGACGTGGTGCTGCCGATGGCCACCCATGTCGCAGGCGTCGCTGCGACCGTGCATGATCCGATGCAGGCCCTGGCGGGCTATGCGACGGCGGGTGTGGTCTATGGCGCCTACCAGCGCGGCGGCGGTTTCGCACCGGCCTACCGCCGCATCCTGCCGCCCGACCTGCCCGCGCCGCCAAAGGGCATCCGCCGCGCCCCGCCGCTGGCGCAGTTGCCGCCCGCGGACCTGCTGCGCGCGCTCGACCGCGAATACCTCTTTGCCGCGCTGTCGCAGGCGATGATGGATTCCTTCGCCTCGGAGAACGCTGCCCGGCTGCGGGTGATGGAATCCGCCGACCACAGCATCGCCGACAAGCTGGAGGTTCTGGGCCGGGCCGAAAACGACCTGCGGCAAGAGGCGATCACCTCGGAACTGCTGGACGTCGTGACCGGGTCCGAAGCGATCATGGGCGGCTGAGGGGTGCCCACACCGCGCCGTCATCCGGCGCCGCCGGTTTCCCGGAGGTGGTCCGCGCCTGTACCGCCTCTTCGACCGAGTGGAAGACGTGCCCGCCACCCAGGGCCGCCAGAAGCCCGGTGCGGGTTGCCGAGGCCGACGCGTGTTCATTTTCCAGTCGCGCCAGCGCGATGTCGTGCCCCTCGGCACGCAGGGCGGCCACCGCGGCCTGCAGGATCTGCGAGCCGGTGTAGTCGACGCCGATCACGCCCGTCGCTTCGATCACGATCAGGCGCGGCGCGGACGGTGCCGCGGCGATGGCGGCGCGCAGGTGCGCCACCATATAGCGCGCGTTTAGAAAACTGACCGGCGCACCCAGCGCAAAGACCAGCACGCCCGGCACCCGTTCGCCGGTCTCGCCGGGACCGAGTTCCCACCAGATCGTGGTGCCCGGCACCCGCTGCAACTCGGCACAGGCAGGCCGCGCGATCGAGTAGAGCGCGTGGACCAGCGACAGCATGATGGCGAGCCAGACGCCCTGGTTGACCGGCAGGAGCACCACTAGAAGCGCGGCGGCCGCCGCCAGCAGCAGTTCGGCCGGGCTCTTGCGCCAGATCCGCCGCATCGTGCCAAGGTGGATCAGGCGCAGCCCGACCATCAGCAACACACCGCTCAGCGCCGCCTGCGGCAGCAAGGCGAAGGCCCTGGCGCCGAAGGCGATCAGCGCGACCGTCAGCGCGACCGCGATCAGCCCCGAGGCTTGCGAGCGCCCCCCCGCCGCCTCCAGCGCGGCGCTGCGGGGCGGGCTGGCGTTCACCGCGAAACTGCCCAGCAGCGCCGACAGCACCGAGCCCGCACCGATGGCGGCAAAGTCGCGGTCGGGGTCGGCGTCGTCGGCATCAAGCAGCGCCTGCCGCACCGCGGCCGTCTGCATCATCACGATCAGCGCGATCACTCCGGCCAGCGGCAGCAGCGTCGTGACCTCGCTGAACGCGGGCCAGGCAAGCACCGGCCCCGGCAGGCCGCGCGGCAGCGCATCCAGCATCGGCACCGTCAGTCCGAAGTGCGCGACCGCCGTGGCCGCCAGCGCCAGCGCGATCAGCGGACCCGGCACCCGGTGGCCAAGGCGGTCGGCCAGCAGGCTGATCGCGGCGACGCCGAACCCCACCGCCGTCGTCACCGGATCCGCCTGAGGCAACTGACGGGCCAGGTCGGCCAGCCGCTCGGGCAGGCCGGGCGCGGTCGAGGGCAGGTTCAGGATCGGCGGCAGGGCGCCCGCAAGGATGTGCACCGCGATCCCGGCCAGAAACCCGGTGGTGACCGGCACCGAAAGCAGATCGGCGATCCAGCCCAGCCGTAACGGGCGCGACAGGATCAGGATCGCCCCGGTCAGCGTCGCCAGCATGCCCGCCAGCGCTGCGTAATGCGGGCTGCCCGGCAGGGCGAGCAGCGTCAGCGACGCAGCCATGATCGGCGCGATGGTGGAATCCGCCCCGACCGACAGCGACCGGCTGAGCCCGAAGGCCGCGAAGGCGACGGTACCCGCGATGAAGGCGACAAGGCCGGTGATCGGCGGCAGCCCCATCAGCCGTGCGGTGGCAAGCTGTTCCGGCACCGCGATCGCCAGCAGCATCAGCGCCGCCATGACCTCGCCCGGCCACATGGCGGGCGTCAGGCCACGCAGCGTCGGGAACAGCAGGCGCGCCGGGCGCGATGGCCCGGCTGGGTGAGGTTTGGTCACGGGCGGTTCCCCTACAGGGTGACGCCGATCCTAACGGGGGGTGTTGCCGGTCGGCAAGGCCGCGCCGAGGTCAAATGATTGGTGCAGCGTCGGGATCACCACGCGCGTGCCGTGCAGGTGCGCGGCGAACGCCTGCGCCGCCGCCGCCTCGCCGTGCACCAGAAAGGTGGTGCCCGCCCGCGCGGTGGCGGCCCAGGCCAGCAGGTCGCCCTGATCGGCATGGGCGGAAAAGCCGTTGATCGTGTGGATGCGGGCGTGCACCGGAACCTCGGCCCCGAACAGGCGCACGGACTTCGCGCCGTCGATGATCTGGCGCGCCAACGTGCCCGCCGCCGCGAAGCCGACGAAGATGATCGCGTTCTCGCCGTGGCCAAGGGTGTGGCTGAGGTGATGGCGGACGCGCCCGCCGGTGCACATGCCCGACCCGGCCATGATCACCGCGCCGTGGACGCCGTTCAGGCGCGCCGAGCCCTTGGTGTCGCGCACCAGTTGCAGGCCCGAGGGCGACAGCGGCTCGCGGTCGGCGGCGAACATCGCCTTGACCGAGGCGCGGAATTCCTCGGGGTGGCTTTCGTAGATCTCGGTCGCGGTGATCGCCATCGGGCTGTCGAGGTAGACCGGCAGGCCGCGCGGGATCTTCCCCGATCGCTCGCCCTGGCGCAGGAAGAACAGCAGCTCTTGTGCGCGGTCGAGCGCGAAGGTCGGGATGACCGCATTGCCGCCGTGGCGGACGGCCTCGGTGATCGCGGCGTAAAGCTCGTCGACCGAGGCGTCGAGGCTGCGGTGGGCGCGGTCGCCGTAGGTCGTCTCGATCACCAGCGCATCTGTGGGCGGCGCGGGGTCGGGGTCCGCCAGCAGCGGCCGGCCCGGCCCGCCGAGATCGCCCGAGAACAGGATTGATCGGCTGATCCTGTCTTCGGTCAACTCCAGCCGAATCCAGGCCGACCCCAGGATGTGCCCGGCATTGCCGAAGGTCGCGGTGATTCCCGGCGCCAGCGTCATCGGTGTGCCGCGGGTCGCGATCGTGCCGAAACGGTCGAAAGCCGCCAGCGCATCCAGCGTGCCGTAAAGCGCCGCGGGGCGGGGACGGCCGGGATGGCGGGCGGCGCGGTCGGCCTCTTCCTCTTGCAGGCGGGCCGAGTCCATCATCACCAGCCGCGCCAGATCACGGGTGGCGGCGGTCGAGACGATCTGCCCCCGAAAGCCGCGCTTGACCAGCAACGGGATGCGCCCGCAATGGTCAAGGTGGGCGTGCGTCAACAGCAGCACATCGATCGCGGCGGCATCGAAGCCGAAGGGGGCGGCGTTCTCCTCCTCCAGTTCGTGGCCACCCTGGAACAGGCCGCAGTCGATCAGGATGCGCTGCCCGGCGCATTCGATCAGGTGGCAAGAGCCGGTGACACCCCCGGCCGCCCCGTGGAAGGATATGCGCATTCGAGCCTCCTGAAATCGGCCGTCAGTGCGTCGACGGCGCGCCTGCGGTCGTCGCGTCCGGCAATTGCCACCACGGCTGTTCGTCCGAGTCCTCGACATCGTGCAAGAGCGCCGACACGTCGAAAACCGCCGTATAGCTGATGAATTCGGTCAAGGCCGAGACCTCGATCCACCAGCGCACACGGCTGGCCAGCAGCCGGTCGGTGGTGCCGGCCTTTTCCTCGCTGTTCAGCGGTTCGATGATGAACGGAATGCCGCGGGTGGAGTTCACCTTGGCATGGGGCACATGGCACACGCTTTTGAACAGGGTCGTCGCCACCGTCCGCCCCTGCACGTCTTCGCAGCGCAGCCGGATTGCGTAGCGCCCGACGGCATCGACCGGGCGTTCGGTGCGGATCACCCCGCACAGCGGCTGACCCTGCACCGGCGGGTCGATCTCGATCGTCGATCGGCCGTAGCGGCGCAACCGCCAGCCGGCGCGGACGCCGTTGATCAGGAAGAAGGGCCCGATCGCCGAACCGATCGCGGGCACCAGCATCAGGATGCTTTCATGCCGCACGTCCAGCGGCATCTGGCCCAGAAACCAGAGCGCCGCCGCCATCGCCAGCGCGCAGAGCGAGGCGGCGCGCATGGCGGCGCCGCCCTCGTCGTTCACGTCACGTTCGATGTATCGGGTCGTCTCGGCCAGGCTCATCGGGTCGGGCGCCTCATCGGTCAGGGGCTCTGACGGAAACGTTACCCGTTTTGGCGCCGCCATGCTACCGGCGATTGGCTTTCGCACCGGTTGGGGCCGGATCCGCGTCATCGCCGTCATGCCGGTTCCCTCGTTGCCCGCTGCACGCCCTTTCTGCCGTCAAACGGTTGATGGCCCATGAATCCGGGCGCGGCTTGACGGATGGCGCCGGGGCCGCCAGAGTTTCCCGGCCATTCCGATGGTGGGGCCGGTGGCTGGCGCAGGGTGCGCGCGATCCGTCCTCTGTCGCGTCAGAAAGGAAACTCCGTGCGCAAGACCTCTTTCGCCCTCACGCTGTTCGCGCTGGCCTCGGGCGCTGTCGCCGCGGCGGCCGACCCAGGGCTGCCCGGGGGGGCAAGTTCGCTGCAGGAAAACTATGACGCGTGGACGGTCGCCTGCAATGTCACGCCGGATGCGGCGGGCAAGCCGCAAAAGCTGTGCGGCATGAGCCAGGTCCAGGTTGACAATGCCAGCGGCAAGCATGTGCTGGAGGTCGATGTGCTGCCGGTCGACACCGGCGCGGCGCTGACGCTGGTGCTGCCCTTCGGGCTTGACCTGACGCAGGGTCCGGCGCTGCAACTGGACGCCGCCGATCCGGGGCCCGCCCTGAGCTATCGCACCTGCCTGCCGGTTGGCTGTGTCGTGCGGGTGCAGGCCGATGCCAAGATGCTGACCGCGCTGCGCGCCACCAAGGTGATGAAGATCAAGACCCATGCCGACGGCGGCGGCGCGGCGGATTTCCAGGTCTCGATGAAAGGCTTCGGCTCCGCCTTCGACCGCGTCACGGCGCTGCTGAAATAGCGCCATCGGCCCCGTTCTTGTCCGTCGAAACCGGGGCGCCGGACCGGGCGCGCCGGGCAGACAGCGCCGCCAGGATCGGCGAAGCTGCCGCCGAGCGCCGCTGAAAGGATCTGCCGATGTCTGCCCCGGATGTCTTTGCCCTGCCGCTGACCCGCCTCGCCCTGACCGAAAGCGCGGGCGGTGTGCTGGAGGTGGCGCTGTGCCGCCCCGAAAAACGCAACGCGCTGGATGCCGAAGCGGTGGAGGATCTGGTGCGCCTGTTCGATGCGGTGCCGCGCGCGGGCGTGCGCGCCGTGCTGCTGCGCGCCGAGGGCGATCATTTCTGCGCCGGGCTCGATCTGGTGGAACATCACCGCGAGGACCGCAGCCCGGCCGCGTTCATGCACCTGTGCCTGCGCTGGCACGAGGCGTTCAACAAGATGGAATACGGCGGCGTGCCGGTGATTGCCGCGCTGAAGGGCGCGGTGGTCGGCGGCGGGCTGGAACTCGCCTCGGCGGCGCATATCCGGGTGGCGGACGGCTCGACCTATTATGCCCTGCCGGAAGGCCAGCGCGGCCTGTTCACCGGCGGCGGCGCCACGATCCGCGTCAGCCAGATGATCGGCAAGCCGCGCACGGTGGACATGATGCTGACCGGGCGGGTCTACCGCGGGCAGGAGGCGCTGACGCTGGGGTTCAGCCAGTATCTGACCGAGGGCAGTTCCGATACGCTGGCCCGCGAGATTGCGGCCAAGGTGGCGCAGAACCTGCCGCTGTCGAACTTCGCCATCACATCTGGGGTGTCGCATGTGCAGAACATGTCGGCGCTCGATGCCTCCTACACCGAGGCGGTACTGGCGGGGGTGGTCAACACGCAGCCCGACGCGCGCGCCCGGCTGGCGGCGTTTGCCGACAAGTCGGCGCCAAGGGTGCGGCCCGGCGGCTGATCAAGGCGAATTGCGTTTATCATGAATCAGCATTCGCCCCAAGACTCGGGCGAATGCCGATGTCCTCACGACTGTTAAACCGCAATTCGCTTTAGCCGCGCGCCTTCAGGAAGGCCTCGAACGCCTCCAGTGTCGCGGCCGAGACGTGATGCTCGATCCCCTCCGCGTCGATCTCGGCGGCTTCCGGCGGCACGCCGACGGCCACCAGCAGGTCTACCACCACGCGGTGGCGCGCCCGCACACGTTCCGCCATCTCGGCGCCGGGGCCGGTCAGGAACACGCCGCGATAGGGGCGCGACACCGCCAGCCCCTCGCGCTTCAGCCGCGCCACGGCCTTGGCGGCGGTCGGGTGGGTGACGCCCATCAGCCGCGCGATGTCGGTCAGCCGCGCCTCGCCGTGTTCGTGGATCAGATCGTCGATCATCTCGGTGTAGTCTTCCAGCAGCGCCTGCGACTGCGCGGTGCGGGCGTGGCTGAACCCTTCGGCGCGGGCCGGGGGCTCGTGCGCGGCAGAGGTGTCCTGGGGCATCGTATCTCCTCGGGCCGCGCGGCCGGTGTGCAAGGGAAGGCACACCATAAAGACCCGGCTTCATCTTGTAAACGCAGGGATCACACCCGCGTGAAGTCCAGTCTTCAGGCTCGGGCTGGTTGACAAAAGTGTAGACACGGCTACATCTGCCGTGGCATCGGTCCGATGATGGGAATGTTGATGAATGAGACGGTGAAGCGAGACAGTTCGATGACCGGGCGCGCCCGGCGCGGCATGTCGGCCGTTCTGGCGGGCAAGCGGCGCGGCCCCGGTTCGATGCTGCTGTTCGCCGGGCCCGCAATCATCGCCTCGATCGCCTATATCGACCCCGGCAACTACGCGACCAACATTCAGGCGGGCGCGGGCTATGGCTATACGCTGCTGTGGGTCGTGCTGCTGGCCAACCTGATCGCGATGCTGTTTCAGGGCCTGTCGGCCAAGTTGGGCATCGTCACCGGGCGCAATCTGGCCGAGTTGTGCGGCCTGCACTTCCCGCGCCCCGTGGTGATCGGCATGTGGCTGGTCAGCGAAATCGCCGCGATGGCGACCGATCTGGCCGAGTTTCTGGGCGGGGCCATCGGGCTGGCGCTGTTGTTCAACATCCCGCTGATGGCGGGCATGGTCATCACCGCGATCGTCACCTACGGCATCCTGCTGGTCGAGGGGCGCGGCTTTCGCCCGATGGAACTGGTGATCGGCGCCTTCGTCGCGGTGATCGGCCTGTGCTACCTGACCGAACTTTTCATCGCGCCGGTCGCCTGGGGGCAGGTGGGCCTGGGCTTGGCGCTGCCGCAGATCCCCGATGCGGCGGCGCTGACGATCTCGGTCGGGATCATCGGTGCCACGGTGATGCCGCATGCGATCTACCTGCATTCCGGCTTGACGCAGGGTCGCGCCTCGGTGCGCAACGAGGGCGAGCGGCGGCGCCTGCTGCGCTTTTCCAACATCGAGGTGGTGGTGGCGCTGGCGGTCGCGGGCATGATCAACATCGCGATGGTGATCATGGCGGCTGGGGCCTTCCACGCCGGTCACAGCGACGTGGCCGAGATCGAGACCGCCTATCACGCGCTGACCCCGCTCTTGGGCGCGGCCTCGGCCTCGGCCTTCCTGATCTCGCTGATCGCCTCGGGCATTTCCAGTTCGGTGGTCGGCACGATGGCCGGGCAGGTCATCATGCAGGGCTTCGTGCGCATCCACATTCCGATCTGGGTGCGGCGGATGGTGACGATGATCCCGGCCTTCGTCGTGGTCGCGATCGGGGTGAACGCCACGCAGGCGCTGGTGATGAGCCAGGTCGTGCTGAGCCTTGCGCTGCCGGTGCCGATGATCGCGCTGGTGCTGTTCACCGGCCGCGCCGACATCATGGGCGCCTATGTCAGCGGGCGGGTGGAGCGGGTGCTGGCGATCGCCGGGGCAGGGGTGATCCTGGCCCTGAACGTGGTGCTGCTGGCGCAGACCTTCGGCGTGCCGATCCCCGGCCTCGGCTGATCCGTCAGCCGGTTGGCAGCAGCCCGCCCACCAGCGCGCGGAAGGCGT
Source organism: Solirhodobacter sp. (assembly GCF_964715405.1). NCBI lineage: Bacteria > Pseudomonadati > Pseudomonadota > Alphaproteobacteria > Rhodobacterales > Paracoccaceae > Solirhodobacter > Solirhodobacter sp. The sequence continues at coordinate 60,404 of NZ_CBAICG010000015.1, forward strand.
CGAGCCCGGCGGGTTCCCGGAACGCCACCGTGGCGGTTGCGCCCGCCATCAGTTGTTCCGCCCAGTTGACCACGAATGCGGCGTTCTGCCCGTTCAGGAACGGGTTGGCGGTGATCGCAGCCTGGCCGATCAGCGATAGCAGCGGCGTATCCGGTGGGGCATTCAGCACAGTGTCGGCGCCGCCAGCGCCAAGGAAGTGCGACAGATACAGTCGCCCCGGCGTGATCTCGTGGCCGCGGGCGCGCAGGTAGGCCTCGCTTTCCTTCGTCAGCAGCACCACCATCTGACGCGAGATGACCGGATCGAGGCGCATCGCCAGAAGCTGTTCCGGCGTGTTCGCGATGACCAGATCGGGGCGGTAGGTGCGCATCATCCGCAGCCAGGTGCTGCCGATGAACTGGCCGACGCCCACCGCATCCGACAGCGGGTTCTTCGCGTCGGCCTTGCCGCCGGACTCGATGGTGATGATACGGCCCACAAGTTGATCCACCGCGCTGTCGTCGCTGGCGGCCGTGGCGGCCGTGGCGGCGGGCGCGGCGGGCACCGGGGGCGCGCCGCCCTGATCCTTCGAGCGGCCATAGCAGGCATAGTCCGCGCCGGGCGAGGGCGGGTAGATGTAGCAATCCACCGTGACGTTCGCGCCCTTGATCGCGATGTAGAGAACCTGCCCGATCCCCGGCACGGTGCCGCCCGGATCGGTGGAATAAAGCACCGTCATGCGGTCACCCGCCTCCGCCTCGACGTCAAGGTCATGCGCCTCGGACAACAGCATGATGATCTGTCCGACCAGGGTGGAGGGCAACTGATCGCGCAGCGCCGCGCTGTAAAGCGCATCGAGCACGCGGTAATGGCGGGGCGGGGCCGGGGCGGCATCGGTTGCGGCGTTGGCGAACAGGTCATCCTGCACCCAGGGGTCGGCGCCGGGCACAAGCCCGCCGGGCTGCGGCGTGCCGTCCGCCCCCGGCGCATCATCGGCCCGCGCCAGCGAGCCGACATAGCCGTGGTCGGCCTTGTAGATCGAGAGTTGCCGGAACGACAGCGCATCGCCGGTCGGCCCGCGCATCCCGCGCAGCGCCAGCACCTCGCCGGGGGCAAGCGTGGTCCGGCCGAAGTCCTGCGTCACCGCGGCGGTGATCTCGTCGGCCTCGGCGGCGGCGATGCGGTTTTCGCGCAGCACGTCGGCCAGCGGCCGGGTCGAGGTCAGCCGGATCACCACATCCTCGGTCAGCGGGTGACGCTGGTCACCGCCGCGCACCGATACGCCGAGCGTGGTGGCCTTCGCCGCGTCGTCGCTGGCGGTCGCTGCGGGCGCGGGGGCCGCACCCGGGGGTGCGCCGCCGACGGCCGCCCCCTGCAACCCGCGCCGCTGCGCCTGAAACACGGCAAAGTCTTCCTGGGTCGAGGGCAGCGTGGTCACCACCCGTTCCTGCCCCGAGATCATCACGTCCTGCACCAGCGTCAGGGCCCCCGCGCCGCGCTCGGGCGGCAAGGCGCCGGGGCGGTCGATCGTCCGGGCGCCGCGATCCTGCGGGGCGGCGCTGTCAAGGTGCAGCGTCATCGGATCGCCGGGAAGGTTGACGAAGGCCGACAGGGTTTCGTGGCCCGCCTCGCCCACCGCCTCGAGCTGCTGGCCGCCCGCGACCACCGTCACCGCCCCCGGTTCGCGCAAGTGCCACATGTCGCGCGTGAACCACGCCCCGGCACCCAGCCCGACCGCCAGCACCGCGAGCCCCGTCAGCACCCGTTTCAGCCGCGCCCGCCGCCGCCGCGCCCGCGCCTGCTTGCGGGCCTCCTGAAAGATGTGATCGACATCGGTCATGGGCTGCGCTCGGGTTTTCCCCTGTCCACGATCAGAAGTTCGGTATCAGGATCAGCTTCTTGATCTTTCCGGAGCCAGCATCCGGCACGGCAGCCACGGGCGGCGCCGGATTTGCCTGGGCGGAGGGTTTGAACGCCGGTTTCGGCGGCTTCGGCACCGGAGCCGATGCCTTGCAGACGGTGTCGGTCTCGGCCAGCAACTGAATATAGACGGCCAGGGTCGGGTCGGTCTGGTCGGCGGGCAGGGTCTTCGCCTTGAGGTAGTTCGCCAGCGCGTTCTGCGAACCGGGGCCGAAATTGCCGTCGGCACCGCCCTGATAGCAGCCGACGCGGTTCAGTTCCTTCTGGATCGCCTTCGCCAGATCGACGCCCGACAGGATCGGCACCCGTGTGCCATCGTCCATCACTTCGGTGCCGGGCAGCGTGGTGAAGTCGGGCGCGGCGGGGGCCAGGCGCGTCGTCGGCGCGACGGCGGCAAGTTGCACCCCATCGACCGTCGCGGCCAGCGGGGCGAGGTGACGGTCGGGCACGATCTGCCGCAGCGTCGGCAACAGCGCGATGCTGGGCGCCGCGGTTTCGCCGCTGGGGGGCGGCGAGTCATAGCCGCGCGGCAACTGGAAGGCGCGCAGCACCATCCGCTGCGGCGGGTCGGATTCCGGCGCGCGGGCGGGGGCCGCGGGCGGCGTCGCGCTCTGGGCGCTGAGGGCGGGTGCCGCGGGTTGGCCCGGCGCCGGTTGCGGCGGCGCCGGTGGCTGGAGCACGGGCGGCGTCGGCGTCGTCGGCTGCGGCGTCACGGGTTTCGCCGGTGCGGTCCCCGACAGCGAATAGGCCGCATCCAGCGTGGAATAGACCCAAGGCGATTGCGCCTGCCCGGTCGCCGCCTCGAGATCGCGCTGCACCCAGCGCATCACGTCGGCGATCGGCTTGTCGGCGATCGGCAGGTAGCTTTGCAGCCCCAGCGTGAAGGTGCTGAACGCCGCCGTTTCGGGCTCTGGCGCATGGCCGGGTTCGGCCGACAGTGCCACCATCACCGGGTTGGACCCCGCCAGTGCAGGCTGCGCCAGACCGGGGCCCGAGCTGCCCAGCAAGGCGGGCGGCAAAGGGTTGCCGGGCCCGCTGTCGATGAAGACCAGCAGGGGCCGGTTGGGGTTCGTCAGGCGCGAGATGACGGCGTCAAGCCGCAGCGTCTCGGACTCGATCGCCCCGGCGCTGGCGAGGGCGGCATCGACGGGCACCAGATGGTTGGCGCCCTGATACTGGAACACCGCGCCGGAGAAGTAGACCACCACGGTATCCGCCGCCGCCGCCTGGCCCGAGAACCGGTCGAGCGCGGCCGACAGATCGGCCTTGTTCGCGTCGATCAGCGTGGTCACCTTGAAGTTCAGCGATTGCAGCGCCTCGTCCATCAGGCTGGCGTTCAGGGCCGGGGTCTTCAGCACCGGCAGGGTCTGATAGGCCGCCTCGCCGATGACCAGCGCAACACGATCAGCCGCCGCCGTCACCGCCGACGCCAGCACCAGCGCCAGCCCGACGAGCAGCGCACGAAAAGCATGCACCAAACCCCCCTGGCGGGGACGGCGGTCAGTCATCGGCCCCTCCCATCTGCGGGCGTCCTGCACGGCGCGGCGGTCGCCCGTCACCATCCGGATACGACACCAGACCAGAGAGTCCCGCAAGGCCAAAGGCTTCGGCAGATGCGTTGATCCGATGCGCGGCGGGGGTGCGGCGCATCTCAGCTTCCGCCCGGCGGCTTGATGAACAGCGTGAAGCGCACGCCCGAGCCGGTATCGACCTCCAGGAACGGCGCCGCGATGTGTCCGCGCTGCCAGCAATCGCCGGTGCCGCTGATGGTGAACTTCTTCGGCGCGACGCACATCTCGGTCTTGCCGTCGAGCAGGGGCTGGCCGAACACGTCGGTGGCGTAGACATAGACATAGCGGTTGTCGAGCTGCCCCTTGATGACATTGGCGCATTGGTTGGTGCCGATCGTCCACCAACCATCGGTGCGAAACCCGTCGCCCGCCACCTGCCCGATGGCCACGTTCACCACGTCGAAGGACTGGTTGCAGACGATGAATTCAGCATGGGCGGGCAGGGCGGTCAACCCTGCGCCAAGCGTCACCGCCGCTGCCAGCCCCCGGATCATCGCCTGCGCCCGCCGTTCATCCCAGATCGTAGGTGAACTGCCCGTTCTCTCCCATCCCGATGTTCACATGCGTCAGTTCGCTGCCGTCCAGCGTGCGGGTCAGCACGGCGCGGCTGAGTTCGGGCAGCAGCGTGTTGGTCATGATGTTGTCCACCATCCGCCCGCCCGAGTCGGGGTCGCGGCACTGGTCCACGATATGCGCCACCACGGCGTCGGAGTAGGTCATCTTTGCCTTGTGGTTCTGTTTCACGCGCGACACGAGCGAGTTCAGTTTCAGCCGCACGATGCTGCCCAGCACTTCGGCCGACAGCGGGAAGTAGGGGATCGTCACGATCCGGCCCAGCAGGGCGGGCGGGAACACCTCCAGCAGCGCGGGCCGCATCGCTTCGGCCAGCACTTCGGGGTCGGGCCGGGTCTCGCCGTTCTCGGCCATCCGCATGATGACCTCGGTGCCGACGTTCGAGGTGAGCAGGATCACGCAGTTCTTGAAGTCGATGCGGCGGCCCGAGCCATCCTCCATGATCCCCTTGTCAAAGACCTGGAAGAACAGCTCATGGACGTCGTGGTGGGCCTTCTCGATCTCGTCCAGCAGCACGACCGAATAGGGTTTGCGGCGCACCTGTTCGGTCAGCCGCCCGCCCTCGCCATAGCCGACATAGCCGGGGGGCGCGCCTTTCAGCAGCGAAACGGTATGCGCCTCCTGGAACTCGCTCATGTTGATGGTGATCACGTTCTGCTCGCCGCCGTAGATCGCATCGGCCAGCGCCAGCGCGGTTTCGGTTTTGCCGACGCCCGAGGGGCCGCACAGCATGAACACCCCGATCGGCTTGTTGGGGTTGTCGAGCTTGGCGCGGTTGGTCTCGATCCGGCGGGCGATCATGGTGAGGCCGTGGTCCTGGCCGACGACGCGTTTCTTCAGCGTTTCCGGCAGGTGCAGGATCGCCTGCACCTCGTCGGTGACCATGCGGCCGACCGGGATGCCGGTCCAGTCCGACACCACCGAGGCCACGGCGTTTTCGTCCACATGCGCGTAGATCATCCGCCCGTCGGGCTTCAGCGAGCCAAGCTCGTGCACCTTCGCGGTCAGTTCGGCGCGCAGTTCGGCCTCGGTCTGCACGGGGGGGGCGGCCTCGCCTTCGGCGCCCGCGGCCTTGGGCGGTGTGGCCAGCTTGCCGCGCAGGTCGATGATCTCGTCCACCAGCGCCTTTTCGGCGGCGTAATGCGCCTCCAGTTCCGCCAGCACCGCCTGTTCCCTGGCCAGCGCCTCGTCGATCTCGATGATGCGCACCTCGTTCACGGTGCCAAGGTCGGCCTGCCGTTCCTTCGCCACCCGCTCGACCTTCAGGGCGGCGATGCGGGCCTTGGTGTCCTCGACGCTCGGCGGGATCGTGGTCTGGCTGATCGCCACCCGCGCGGCGGCGGTGTCCAGCAGCGAAACCGCCTTGTCGGGCAGTTGCCGCGCCGGAATGTAGCGCGCCGAAAGCTGGACCGCGGCGACGATCGCCTCGTCCGAGATGCGCACCTTGTGGTGCGTTTCCATCGGCCCCATGATCCCGCGCAGCATGATGCAGGCCTTGTCCACCGAGGGCTCGTCGATGGTGATCGGCTGGAACCGGCGGGTCATCGCCGGGTCTTTTTCGAAATACTTGGCGTATTCCATCCAGGTCGTGGCGCCCACGGTGCGCAGGGTGCCGCGCGCCAGCGCCGGTTTCAGCAGGTTCGCCGCGTCATTGGTGCCCTGCGCCCCGCCCGCGCCCATCAGCATGTGAATCTCGTCGATGAACAGGATCAGCGGCACCGGGCTTTGCTGCACCTCGTCGATCACCGAGCGCAGCCGCTGTTCGAACTCGCCCTTCATCGAGGCGCCGGCCTGCAACAGGCCGAGGTCGAGCATCATCAGCTTGTTGCCCTTCAGCGCGGGCGGCACGTCGCCCGCCGCCAGCCGCTGGGCGAAGCCCTCGACCACCGCCGTCTTGCCCACCCCGGCCTCGCCGGTCAGGATCGGGTTGTTCTGCCGCCGCCGCATCAGGATGTCGATGATCTGGCGGATTTCCTCGTCGCGCCCGACGATCGGGTCCATCTTGCCGCTGGCGGCCTGGGCCGTCATGTCGACCGCGAACCGGCCCAGCGGGGTCGCGCTGCGCGCCGCCCCCGCCGCCTCGCCGCCCTCGCCCGCCGCGCCGCCCTGGCCGATGCCGGAGCCGTCCATCGGGCGCATGTCCTCTTCTTCCGACGCGGCCCACAGCCGCGCGGCGTCGCCCACCAGCTTGTCGACGTCGATCTGGGCGAAGATCTTGGACAGGTTCAGGATGTTCTCGCGCAGGTCCTTCGCTTTCAGGCCGGCGACCAGCAGGTGCCCGGTGCGGATCTGCGCCTCGCCGAACAGGAGCGTGGCATAGTGCCAGCCGCGATCCAGCAGGTCGGTCATCTGCGACGAGATGCCCGGCATCTCGGTCACGTTCTTGCGCAGCGCGTCGATGGATTTTTGCAGGTCGCTCAGCAGTTTGGCACGGTCGAGCCCGGTCTGGATCAGCGTCACCGACAGGTCGGAACGTTCGTTCGACACGATGTGGAACAGCCAGTGCGACAGTTCCAGATGTCGGTTGCCCTCGTTCTTGGCGTGGCGCAGCGCCTTCATGAAGGCGTCGTAGCCGACGCGGTTCAGCTTGCCGGCAACGGTCTCCAGGCTGATGTCGTTCATCGGATGCTTCCCTGTGGTTTGGTTGGTCCCGGCTTGCTGCGGGTGGAGTGGCTGGACATGGCTCAGGTGCCCCGTCGGGCGGTGGCGCCGAAGGTGGCGGCGACGATGAAATCCTCGTCCTCCGCCGCACCGTCCGGTGGCGCGGTCTCGGGGGCGGCCGCGTCGTTCGCGGCGGTCGTTTCGGGGGCGGACCAGGCGGTCCAGCCCAGCCGCCCGGCGGTGCCGAGGCGGGTGCCGGGCCGCACCTTGCGCGGCAGTTCCAGCGCAAGGTCGATGTCGATCAACTCGCCCAACTGGAAATACAGCAGATCGGCGATCTGGCGGAACCGCTCGCGGCCGGGCAGGAAACTTTCGTATTCCTCCAGCGAATGGGTCCGGATCGTCACGGTGATCTTGTGGTTGATCGACTGCACGCGGGCGCCAAGGTGGGTGCTTTGGCCCAGCACGGCCCCGGTCTGGCCAAGCCGCGTGCAATCCTGCGGCTCGAAGTCGAGCCAGCTTGCCACCCGTTCGGTCACCCGGATCTCGACCCCCAGAATGCCGCGCAGCACCTGGGCCAGCCGGGTCGCGCTTTTCACCCGGCTGCCGAGGATGCCCGCGTAGGCCAGCTTGGCGATGTCGGGCAGGCTGTCGCGGTCGCGCAGCGCCGGGGTGCCAAGCCCGATGGCGCTGCCGACCCAGGCGCGGAAGCGGTCCTCCTCGGGGCGGCCGAACAGCGCGATCGGCCGGGCATCGGCCCAGGCGCGATAGAACAGTTGCAGGAAGCGGTCGGCGAAGATGTCGGTGAAGCGCACGAAGCTGTCATCATGCGCGCGCATCCAGTGGTAGGCTTCGTAGGTCGTTGCCAGCGGCAACGCGCCCTGCGGCCCGAAGAAGCCCAGAAACCGGGTGCGCAGCCGCGCCCTCGCCTCGGGTGAGGTCTGCACGAAATCGGTGACGTTGGCGGCGGGAAACGCCACGAACGGGTCTTGCCCGATCGACACGATCTCCTGCGCCAGAACCTCGCTGCGCCCGATGCGCGGCTTGCCCGGCGTGCTGCGTTCAAGCTCGCGCAGCAGCGCGAAGAAGTCGAACCGCCAGGGCTCGGCGTCGAGCATTTCGCGCAGCGTCGTCATAGCACCGGCCCCGTGCCCGAGCGCGGTGGCCAGCGCATCACCTCGCCGCGGGACTGCGACACGATCACGGTCTCGGTGAAGCTGTTGACATGGGCATAGTCGGCCAGAAAGCGGTCGAGCACGGCCCCGATGGGCGCGATCCCCGCGCCCTCGAAGGCGCGTTCGTCCAGCGTGATCGTGACCTCGGTGCCGCGCGCGGCGTGGTAGCCATCGGCGCGGCGGATTGACCGGGTGACGGGGCGCGAGGCGACGCCCGCGATGCCGCGCACCTGCCGTTCGGTCACCGCGTCGGTCAGGTCGGCGAACAGCGACAGCACCTCGCGCAGGCCGCCCGCCGGATCGCCGGGGTGACGGTCGGTCAGGCCGAGGTGGTTGAAGGCGAGGAAGTTCACCAGCCGCCAGAGAATCTCGCCCTGGCTGCCGGCGCGCGGGTTCGCGCGATCGGCATGAACGAAGGAATCCCGCGGCGGCGTCGGCCCGGCAACGCAGGCAATCGGCACCGTCACGTCATCGGTCAGCCGGAAATCGAGCGCCGCCTTGCCGATCGGCAGATGCGCGGTCAGGTGCCGGTTGGAACAGAGCGCGACCACCTGCAAGCGTTCCGCCCGCTCGGTCGCGTCGAGCCCGACCGGTTCGTGGATCGAGATCAGCGTTTCGGTGCCGATGTAGTCGCCGGTCGCGCCAAAGCGCCGCTCGCGTTCGGTGAGGCGGCGGGGACGGCTGCGATGGGCGTAATAAAGCGCCTCCTGCGGGCGCTGGCCACCCTCGGGCAGCGAATAGACCGGGTGCACGCGCACCTTCTTGCGCATCCCCGGATAGTTCGCCGAAACCTCGATGAAGCGGTGCACCTCGTAGTTCACCGAGGGGCTCGAGTCCGGCACCACGAGGAACTCGTTGTGCTCGGGGCCAAGCCGCACGGGGGTGCAGCGTTCCTCGAACAGGTTCACCGCGGGCACGGTGAAAAGCTTGAATTGCGCTGGCGACAGCACCGGTGCCAGGCGCGGCTGCACATGGTCGAACTCGAAAATCAGATCGAACGCCTGCGCCGGAATCTGCGACAGGATCGCGCGCAGGCCCTGCAGACGAAAGCCCGAGAACTTCTGCGGCAGGATGTTGAATTCCCGCAACAGCGAGAAGCCCGCAAACACATGCTTGTCTTCGGGGAACAGCGACTCGGACGCATCAAAGCCGATCTGGCCGATCAGGCCGGGCCGCACCGGCAGGAACACCGCATCACCCCGTGCATCAAGGTAGCGCGCGGTGATGCGGCGGCAGTTGGAAAAGAGCTGCTCGTAAAGCAGCGCCATGTCGGCAGGCTGGCCGACCAGATGGATCGGCAGCACATCCACCAGCACGTCGCGCAAGGGCGCGATCTTGGTGCCGGGCGCGGGCTGGTCGGGCAGCGGGCCGGTATCGGTCGCCGTGCGGCGCGCAAAGCGCAGCCGCAGCCCCGCCGCCGTCGTCGGCAGAACCTCCAGCCCCATCGTCTGCAACGGCCCCGGTCCGGGGTGATAGCTGGCGCGGTCCAGTTCCAGCGGCCACAACTCCAGCAGGGCCGCCAGACGGAACCGACATGACACCCGCTGATCCCGTTCGACATAGTTCGCGTCGAGATAGGCTCCGGCGGCGAAGCGCCGACCCTTGACCATCTCGGGGTCGTTCATGTCGGGACGCGCCTGCACCAGCATCGCCGCGGGCGTCGGCGCCAGGTAATTCGGCAGAAGCTGATCCAGCAGCGCCGTGGTGAAGGTGGAAAACTCGCTTTGCAGCTTCAGTTGCACCCGTGCGGCCAGGAAGGCCGAGCCCTCCAGCAGACCCGCGATGCCGGGGTCGAGCTTCTCCTCGGTCAGGCCGCCAAGCCGTTCCGCAATGCCCGGATACTCGTCGGCGAATTCCTTCGCGCGCTCGTAGAGGATCGCGAGTTCCCGGTTGTAGGCGTCGAGAAACTCCCGGTTCATCCGGTCCCCGCCGCAAGGTTGGACAGTTTCACCTTGCCCGAACCGACGTCGATCTCGGCGACGAATTCCAGCGGAATATCGACCGGGCGGCAGGCCATCTCGGCCGTGACCTGAAACGAGATGCGCTGGGTCACATCGTTGAACGCCTCGCGCAACTTGACGTCGACCGAGCGCGCGATCAGCCGCGGCTCATGGCGCAGCAGCGCGTCGCGCAGGTTGCGCACCACGTCCGAACCGGCCACCGCCTCGCTGGTGATGTGCGACATGTCGGCCAGCCCGTAATTCAGCACCGATTTGCGCACCCACGACAGCCCCTCAAGATCGACGGCCGATTCCAGATTGACGGTGTTGACGAGGTTGGACAAGTCGATATCGAGGTTCGCCTTCAGCTGTTCCTCATTGGCCCCGCGCCGCCGCACGGAGCCGCGATTGCTCAGGATGCGTTCATCATCCGCCGTGCGCTCGTCCAGTGCGCGCTTTGCATCATGCGCGCGAAACGCATCGCGGAACGCATACATCAGCGGCACCTGCAACGGCTTGCGCTTCTGGTCGCCGGTGCGCGAAGGGGTCTGGGGCAGGGCCATGCCAGTGCGCGTCCGGCCTTGGGCGGCGGTCCGGGGCGGGGCACGTGCCCGCCCGGATCGCCGCCGCGGGCGAACGTCCGATCAGCTCGCGGCCTTGCCGAGCGCGATGTCCCAACCGGCCGGCACACCGCCGCCGCCGACGCCGGTGGCATCCTGCGGGGTGTAGGTGAACACGAACTTGCGGAAGTTGAACGAGATCTGTTCCACCACGCGGTCCAGCCCGTCAGCACTGCCGCCGGTCTGGTACGACGACACCAGCACCTCGGTGAAGTCGATCTTGACGTATTCCACCGGGGCGTCGCCGCCCGCCTTGCTGACCGTCAGCGTGGCCGAGGCGATGTGCGTGCCGGCGCAGGACGCCTTGATCAGCGCGGGGGTCGACTTGTCGACGTATTTCGAGAAATGCATGTCCTGCACGTTGACCTTGCCCGAACCGGCGCCCGGCCCAAGCTGGGCGGTGCCGCTTTGCGTCAGCCCCCAGCTCCACGACAGGACGTCGATTTCGTCCGTGTGATAGCTGTTCAGGGACTCGCCCTTGATGCCGTCAATCTTCAGATGGATGTCCAAGGCCATTCTATTGTCTCCTCACGGTTCAAATGTGTTTCAGATCAGTGCTCGCAGGTCACTTGTTGGGCAGTTTCGATACCAGGCTCATCCCGATATCCATCCCTTCAAGCTGGTAGTGTGGGCGCAAAAGGAAGCGTCCGAGGTAATAACCGGGGTTCTCCAGATCCTCGATGATCTCGACCTTGGCGCCCGCCAGCGGCAGCTTGGCCTTTTCCTCTTCGGTCGCGTTGGACGGATCGCCGTGGACGTATTTGTTGATCCAGCGTTGCAGATCGCGCTCCAGCTGGTTGCGGTCCTTGCTGAGGCCGATCTGGTCGCGCACCATCACCTTGAGGTAATGCGCGAACCGCGAGATCGCGAACATGTAGGGCAGGCGCGACGACAGGTTGTCGGACGCGGTGGCCGCGTCATCGACGAATTTCTTCGGCTTGTAGAGCGACTGGGCGCCGATGAACGCAGCCTTGTCCGAGTTCTTGCGGTGCACCAGGCTGATCAGCCCCGATTTCGACAGTTCCGCCTCGCGCCGGTCGCTGATCGCGATCTCGGTCGGGCATTTCAGGTCGATCGCGCCATCATCGGTCGGGAAGCTGTGGGTCGGCAGGTTGATGACTTCGCCGCCCGACTGCACGCCGCGAATCTTCACCGTCCAGCCGTATTCCTTGTGCGCGCGGGCGATGTTGGCCGCCATCGCATAGGCTGCGTTCATCCAGGCGTATTTCGCGCCGGTATGGCCGTCGGTCTGTTCCTCGAAGTTGAACGCCTCGACCGGCAGCGAGTTCTGGCCATAGGGTTCCCGCGCCAGCACCCGCGGCATGCACAGGCCGACATAGCGGGCGTTCTCGCTGTCGCGCAGCGACTTCCAGCCGGCATAGTCCGGCGTCTCGAAGATGGTGGACAGGTCGTTGGGGTTGCCCAGTTCGTTCCAGCTATCCATGCCCATCAGCGAGGGCGCGGCCGAGGCGAAGAACGGCGCCAGCGAGGCCGCCGCGATCTTGGCCATGTCGCGCATCACGCGGATGTCGGCGGGCGAGTTGTCGAAGTAGAAATCGCCGATCAGGGTGCCGAAGGGCTGGCCGCCCAACTGGCCGAATTCGGCCTCATAGACCTTCTTGAACAGCGGCGACTGGTCCCATTTCGCGCCCGGATAGCTGCGCAGCTCACGCTCCAGCTCGGACTTCGAGACGTTCATGACGCGGATCTTCATCGTCGCGTCCGGCTCGGAGTTGTTCACGCAATAGGCCAGCCCGCGCCAGGCGCTTTCCAGCTTCTGGAACTCGGGGTGGTGGAGCAGTTCGTTCATCTGCTCGGTCAGCTTGGCATCAAGCCGGGCGATCATCTCGTCGACGGTGTCGAGGATGTCGTTCTTCACCACCGTTCCGTCGGCCAGGGCCTGCTTCACGAGGGTGGTCACCGCGTTTTCCACCTCGGTCTGGGCGGTGTCGCTGCGTGGCTTGAAATTCTGCTTCAGCAGGGACGAGAACTCTTCGAGTTCCGCCATCCCTGCCGCTGCGGATGGGCTCTGTTGTGCTTCGGTTGCCATCTAGGGGCGCCTCTCCTGCTGTCGTTCGGGCCCCGCCCGACGACGGGATGTCACGTCACATTCGGTTATTCGGACGGTTCGTCCGGTTCGGATTTGGCCTTGCTTTCCAGCATTGCCATCAAGTTCTGGTCCGACAACAGCTTGTTGAGCATGTCCTGCGCCGAAGACTTGCCGTTCATGTAGCGTTGCAGGTTGGCAAGCTGCTGGCGGGCCTCCAGCAGCGACTTCATCGCGGGCACCTGCTTGGCCATCTCGCCAGGATCGAGGTCGGCCATGCTGTGGAACGTCAGCTTGGCCGAGATGCTCTCGCCCTCCTTGTCGCCCAGCTTGTTCGGCATCGTCAGGCTGACCGCCGGTTCGACGCTGGCCATGTAGCTGTCGAAATTCTCGGTATCGACATTGGTGAAGTCGCGATCCGCGATCTTCGGCTTTTCCTTGTCGGAGGCATTCCCCGACAGGTCGGCCATCACCCCCATGACGAAGGGCAACTCGACCATCTTTTCAGAATTGTAAGGGTCCGCGTAGGCAATCTGCACCCGAGGCGGCCGATTCCGTTTGATAAATTTGGTAGCGGAGTCCGAAGGCATTGAAATCAACTCCCTGTTATGTGTCGAAAGGAAGCCACGGACGCCCCCCACTTGTCAATTATAATGCAGGTTTTCCGCACCCAGTGCCGGTTTTGAACGGCTCCGGACCTCGCTTCAGTCCTTCTTCGGATAAAGATCGGCGACGATCGCGGAAAAGTCCCGGCTGAGGAAGGTCTTTGCCTTGAACAGCAGCACGGGAATCGGGCTCGACGGCTCCACCTGACGGAAAAATGCCTCCACCGAGGCCATCAGCGCCGCCGCCCGGTCACGCGATTCCACCGCCGGGATTTCGGCCGGCGACTCATCCGCCGGGGCCGGAGTCTCCAGCGCCGAAAGCTCGCGCATCCGGTCCATGTTCATGCCGAAGCCGTTCGCCTCGCCGAAGGCCATGCGGGCCTTGGCGGCGATTTCCGGCATCAGCAGGGTGATTGCCTCGACCAGCGGCCGACCAATCAGCGCCCGCGCCTGACGCAGCAGGAACAGCACCGGCGACGACGGCTCGCGCCGCACGAAATACGACTCGACCGCGGCAAGGGCCCGATCGGCCCCGGCATGATCGCGGATCGGGCCGGTCGCCCCCGGCGCGCTGGACGACGCCGCCCCGGCGGCGGGCTGATTCTCATCCGCCCCGACGGCCGTAGTGTCGTCGCCCTCCGGTGCGTTGGCTTCGGGCGCCAGATCGGGCCGGACCTCGATCAGGAAGCCGAGGATGGCCGCAATCGCCGCCGACACCTGATCGAGGTTCGGGCCGAACGGGTTGCGGTCCGCGGTGACGCAGGCCAGCTTGATCGCGCGCAGCGCCGCGGCGCAGTCGGTCAGCCGGGCATGGACCTCTTCGACCGCCTTGCGGTTCTCGTCGCTCTTGAACGCCGAGAGGATGCCGTTCGCATCGCCCGCCGGTTCACCCGCGCGCGCGGGCCTGCGCCCCGAGGCGACGGTGACCATCTGCCAGCTGATCTGGTCCATCCGGCGGTCGGTGATCAACGTCGCCTGTTCCAGCGGCAGCACGACCGTCGCGCGGTTGTCCAGCAGTTCGATCGCGTTGCGCCGGTCGGTGGCGTCCTCGGCGCTATGCGGATGCACGTCGTCGGGATAGCGTTCCAGCAGCCCGGCGATCGCCCGCACACAGTCGGTGAAACCGAAAAGCTGGCCCGCGAGAATCTGGAACTGCGCTTCCAGCGACAGCAGCCGCAAATCGCGCGAGCGTTTCAAGAGCCCGCCGATCGCCGCCGTCTCGCCCTTCAGATCGACGCTCTTGCGGTCGAAGATGGCGCCGGTCTTGTCGTTGTAAAAGCGTTCGGGCAACCGGGCCAACGCCTCGAAGTAGTAATCCAGGAACGCCTCGTCATCCGCGGCGACCAGATCGGGGCCGCAGGGCGCGTCGGCGGACAGCGGCACCAGAAGGGCGTCGACGTCCATCGCCTACCGCCCCGCCCGCACCGGGGCACACCAAGACGCGCGTTTCATTAAAATAATCCCTTCAAAACAACATGTAGCGAGGATGCGCCAGCGCCCGCGCCAAGTCAACACGGCTGCGTGGGCGTCAGGTCTTCGGCCCGGTGCCGCCCTCGACCGCGTCATAGGCTTCGGCGAAGTATTTCATGAACAGGTCCAGCATCCCGTTTTCGTAGGGGTGGGTCTTGGCGTCCCAGCGTTCCACGAAAATCTCCCAGGCGCGGGCCTTGCGGGAATGCAGCAGCGAGCCGCCCACCTTCTGTTCCACCGACTCGGGCGACAGATCCTCGATCAGCCGCGCCAGCGCGGGCTGGATCGCGGCATGGACGGCGTATTGGTGGCGCTTGACGTCCTCGAAGCTTTTGCGCACCGCCTCGGCGCCGCGCTGAAAGCCGGGCTTGCCGGTGCCGAACATCGCGTCCAGCCGTTCCGGCGCGGTCGGGATGAACTTCAGCGGGTTGTTGTCGGTCGCGCCCAGCATGGTGCGGCTGCCCGAGCGGACCGATTGCTTGGTCGCGGCACGGGCGCGCAAAAGCCCCGCCAGCTCGTCGGTGGCCACCCGCAGCGCGCGGCCGATCTCGCGCGCCGTCTCGATCGGGTCGCCTTGCGTCAGCAGGGCCTCCGGCACCCCGGCCCCCTCGGCGATGGCGCGCAGGATCGTGCTGTCGGCGGCGGGCGCAGCGGCGGCCGCCGGGGCGCGGGCGGGCGGATAGGTCGGCTGCGGTTGCGGCGGTTGCGAGAATTGGGTGCCCTGAAACGCTTCGGCCTGCGGCGGCGTGTAGGGCGGGGCGGCGTAGGGCGGGGCCGCGACGGGCTGCGGAATCGGCCGGGGTTGCGGCGGGGGCGGCGCGAACTGCGGCATTTCGATGTGCTGGTCGGCGAAATCGCTTTGTGCCGGGGTCGGGCGGGGCCGGGGATCGAAGCCGCCGCCGAGCGGCGCCGGGGCCGCGGGCGCCGCGCCCCAGATGTCGTCAGCCCCGCCGCCCGGCGCGGACCCGCCGAACGGGCTTGGCGCCGCGCCACCGCCGAAGGGCGCCGCGCCACCGCCGAAGGGGGCGGGGTTGGCGTAGGGCGGCGGCGCGCTGCCGCCGAAGGGGGCGGGTGCCGCCGGGGCGCCCGCGTCGATGGTGACCGACACGAGGTATTGGCCGATCTGCAACCGGTCGCCTGATTCCAGCCGGTAGGGGCTTTTCACCCGCACGCTCGACCCGTTCACGAAGGTGCCGTTGGTCGACACGTCCGTCATCATGTAGGCGCCGCGCTCGAACCGGATGTCGAGATGCCGCCCCGAGATGAAGCGGTTGGGGTCGGGCAGGGTCCAGTCCATCGCCGGATCGCGGCCGACTTCGAAGCCGCGCCCGTCGGTCGTGAAGAACGTCGGCCCACCGTCGCTGAGCTGGTCGATATTCTCGATCTTCATGGTCAGGGTCATGGTGCGGTCCAGCGGAAGTGCGGCGGGTCTGCGGGGCGCAGGGGCGGCAACAGGGCGAGTGTAGGGGGGCAGGGGGCGCCGATGCAAGCGCAGGCGCCGGTCAGCCCTCGCTCACCAGCATCCGCGCCATCTTCACATAGGTTTGCAGCATCGGCTGACGCTCGTCCCGGCCGACGCGGGCCAGGGCCGACAGCACCCCCGCGTTCACCGCCCGCCCCGCCAGGAATGTCGGCGCCGGGACGGCAGGCTGGCCGCGCCGCGACATGCTGCCCGAGGACCAGCCCGCCGCGAAGGCGATCCAGACGCCGGGGGTCTTCGCTTCGGTCGCCATCGCGGCGTCCAGCGCGGCATAGCGATGATCCTCGTCGGGCTGGCCGACCCAAGCGGCCGCCAGTTCCATCATCGCCCGATCCTCATCGCCGAGCTTTGCATCGGCGTGGCGCAGGCATTCGTGCCCCCACCAGACCGCGTGACGCGGCATCAGCGCATAGGCCGAGAATGTCAGCGCCTCTTCCGGCGTGCCGCTGCGCGCCAGCGCCTCGATGAAGGTCAGGCTGTCCTGCGTGTCCGGTCGTGCGGTCATGTCCTCGGCGATCTTCGGGATCGCCTCGAACAGGTCCCGCGCCATCTGATAGCGCAAGTTCGGCGAGTGCTCCGTCACCGCCGGTCCCCCGCCACGCTTCCGCGTGCCTTGATGCTCACCGCGTCTCCTCCCAGGCCCGGTCCGGTGCCATGCTTTAGTTGATGTTCACGATGGCGCCCTTGATCACCATCGGGCCGTCAGCGCTGTGCATCGCTGTTCCGCCTCCCTTGGTTTGCAGGCTTGCAGATCCGGTGACGCTGATCGCGGTCGATTCGATGCTCAACTGGCCCATGTTCAGCGTCACCTTGCTCGGTCCGATCGACAGCACGATCTGGGTGCCGTCCATCAGCAGTTCGCACGGCCCGACGGTCACCTTGAAGTGCGAGTTCGCGGTGATCTCGTAGGTCGTGGAGACGGTGGTCTCTTTCGACGAGCTCACCGTGGTCTTCATCGTGCCGGTGATGTCTTCCTTGTCGTTGCCCTTCACCGTGCGGGTGTCGTTGACGTCGATCTCGGTGGTGCGGTTGTTTTTCACCGTGCGCCGTTCGTCGTTCTCGACCGTCGTCTCAAGATCGTACTGGGCGTGCGTCCGGATCAGTTCGCTGCCGCCGGTATCGTCCAGGATGAACTCGTTGTAGCCGCCGCCGCCGACCGAGTTGGACTTGATCCCGGCGATGTTCTGCTTGCCGGGCAGGCCGTAGGGCGGCGCGTTCTGTCCATTGTAGAGACAGCCCACCACCACCGGGTAGTCCGGGTCGCCATCGAGAAATTCGACCACCACCTCCATCCCGACACGCGGGATGAAGATGTTGCCGAAGGAGGCGCCGGCCCAGGGTTGCAGCACCCGGCAGCGCATCGACATGGCACCGTCGCTGTCCCAGGGAAACTGCACCGTGATGCGGCCGAACTCGTCGCTGTCGATCTCGCCCGAACCGGTGACGACGGCGACATGGGGGCCGCTCATCACCGCGCGCGGGGTGACGCGGGCGGGCACCACCGGCTGATCCTTCGGGCTGAATTCGTAAGTGCCGCGGTAGCTGTCTTCGCCCGCGCCACCGCCGCCGCCGCCGGTGGCGTAGGATTCAGCCACGAAGGTATGCGAACAGCCGAGCGCCACGAACGACTTGCCGTCCAGCGCACCGTCCTCGGACGAAAGCTCGACGACCATTCCGGCCGCAAGCGTCATCGCATCGCCTTCCGACCGGTGGCGGTTGTCGGCGCCGCGCACCTGTTTCAGCCGAAGCTGCGCCACCGTCTTTCCCGCGCCGTTGTCGAGGTAGCCGCCCGGATACTCGTAGGCCTCGAGGTCATGGTGGTCATAGGCTGCAGTGCCGGCCTGTTCGGCGCCCATCGAGGCCGCGGGCTTCTTGAAATTGTAGTCGGTCAGCTTCACCCGCCCGGTCGTGATGCGGCGATCGAACGCCCAGTTGTCGAAATGCTCCTCGTTGCCCAGGTGCTGGCCGGTCGAGGTCAGTACGACCCGCTTGTCGCCCGGCACGTTGGTCTCGAAGCTGCCGTCGTTGATCTTGAGGTCGTGGCTGCCATTGCCGTGCACGAAGTAGAAGTTCAGCCCGAACCGCTCCATCATGCGGCGGATGAAGGCCAGATCGGACTCGCCGTACTGGACGGTGTATTCCAGCGTCGGCAGGCCGCTGGCCGTGATGTCGGCGTTGAATCCGTGTTCGGCGAGGATCGTCTGGATGATGTCCTGCGCCGTCATGTCGTGAAAGATGCGCTGGTTCTTGCGCTGATCGAGCAGCCACAGCCACGGCCGCAGCGTCAGCCGGTAGCCAAGCCCGCCCTCAAGGAACCCGAGCGCGCGCACCTCGGTCAGCAGGCCGTCGAAAAAGCGCGGCCCGTGCGCGATGCTCTTCAACTCGACCGTGCAATGCTTGCCGATCGCGGAGTCGAGATCGAGCCCTTCTTTCCCGGTCATCGCCTCGACGGTGAATTCGAACAGTTCGTTGACCGCCTCGGTGCCGGTGAACCGAAGCAGCACCACGACATCTTCGCCAAACGGCGTATGCAGTTTCCCCAGGCGATCCGCCTGGGACATCACGTTCAGCTCCGGTATCACGACGGGTGACATGTTCGGGCAACCCCGGGTCTATTCGGCCTATCTGTCCGGACAAAGGGCATCCGTCCGGACCAACGTCCTTGATCCAATCCTGTGAGCCTGACACGCAACCTGCCGGATCGCAAGCGTTTCCCGGTGCGCGCGGGCGCCGGGCGCCGCGCGGGCCTGTGACTCCTGTGACACGATGTTGCGCCGGTCGCGGCCAGGTTGCCTCGAAAGTTCTTGGAGCACACCGCCGGATGCTGTTTAAGGATGTGTAAAGGGCACCTCGATTTTTGCCCGTTTTCAGCGCCGGAGCTTGGTGCGACCGGTTTGAAGTTTGCAGTGGACTGCTGACAGGCGGGCTGGTGGGTGGTTTTGTATCTGTCATGCGGTCTCTTGGCTGCGAGACGGCACGGATCGCGGCCTG
>NZ_CBAICG010000016.1:0-78510 GCF_964715405.1 Solirhodobacter sp.
CAAGAGGCGCCCGAACAGCGTCTCCTCCGTGAGATCAACAGAAACCCCCTCCAATCCGAACACCGTCAGCTGAAATCAACGAACGAATGACCGGCAGGCCGTCAGCACCAGATGTGGTGGGTGCCGGACTCAGGGGGATAAGCCTTTAAATTGATTTTTGAAATTGAAGTTCGGAACAGTGGGCAATCTCCCGCTCTCAATTTGTCCATCCAATCCTCCGTTTTTTTCCAAAAAGAGGGAATGCATGATTATGATATATTTGGAGAGGAGCCATATATTGGATGTGGAGACATCAGCGGGGCTTCCGACGGAAAGATTACCATTCCGTGTCCTGATTCCATCGGCGAAATAACCGGAACTGGCATGGTCAGAATGGATTATACCGTGGAGTACGAAACCGTTTTTAGCAGAAAAAGAAAATCCTTTGACGCGTCCTCCATCATGTGGATTTATCAACTCCCAGCCAATCCAGGGGAACTCATCCGCATGAGCGTTATAAGCACAAAGCACCGAGGCGACTTGGATAGACATGACGATTAGCCACCTACGCATCACGCACCCCCTTCCGGGGTTGGTGCGTTTGATACATAACTCCGGATATTTTCACCAATGTGACGGTGGGCAGGGGTCAGAGCCCGAGGCTGCCGAGGCGTGCCTGCTGCCGCCGGATCAGGGTTTCCACTTCGGCCTGCGCCTGTGCAGGCAGGGGGGCACCGGGCGCGCGCAGGGTGGCGTGGGCGATGGCGCCGCGGCGGGCGAGGGTGAACTTGCGCACGGCGAGGCCACGGCCGGGCTGCGCCTCGTAGCGGATGAGCGGCAGGTAGGCGTCGAAGATGTCGCGCGCGCGTTCGGCGTCGCCCGCGCGGTGGGCGGCGACGACGCCCGCCATCATCTCGGGGTAAGCGAAGCCGGTCATCGCACCGTCGGCGCCGCGCGCCAGTTCCTCGGGCAGGAACTGGCCGCCGTTGCCGCAGAGGATCGAGAGGCGGCGCGCCCCCTGCGCCTCGGCGGCGCGCAGCGCGGTGATCTTGTCGAGACCGGGCCAGTCCTCGTGTTTCAGCATCACGCAGGTCGGGCAGTCGGCGGCGATGCGCAGGATCACCCCGGCCGGGATGCTGACCCCGGTGACCAGCGGGAAATCCTGCAGGACGAAGGGGATCGGGCCAAGCGCGCGGGCGACGGCGGTGAAATGGGCGGCGATCTCGTCGTCGTGTTTCAGCCCGGCGGCGGGCTGCACCATGACCCCTGCGGCGCCCGCCGCCATCACCGCCTGCGCCAGTTCGGCCATCGGGGCGAGACCGGAGGCCGGAACGCCGACCACCACCGGCACCCGCCCGGCCGAGGCGGCGAGCACCCGGCGCACTACCGTCAGGCTTTCGGCCGCGGTCAGCTTCGGCGCCTCGCCCATCACGCCCAGCAGCGTGAGGCCGGTCGCGCCGCGGTCGAGGTAGAAGGCGGTCATCCGGTCGATGCTGTCCAGATCGAGCGCGCCATCGGGCAGGAAGGGGGTCACCGCGATGGTGAAGACCCCGGCGGCGGTTTGATCGAGCATGGCGCAGTCCTTCTGGCGGTGGTGGCTGGCGGTGGCGGCGCGATCCTGACCGAGCGGGGCGGCGCGGGCAAGGCCCGGCGCGCGTTGTGGGATCCGCGCCACAGGCGGCGCCGACCTGGGCCGACGAACCGCGGCACCGTCTTGCGGCAGCCCACGGGCGTTCCTATGTCGACCCGCAGGGGCATGGTCACCATCCGGGGCCGCAGACCCCGCCGAAGGGGTTCGTGCGCACAACGCTGAGATATTTCCGTTCGGCGCTGGCCGTGACGGTGGCGGGTCTGGTCGCCGCCTTCTGGCTTGGCTGGGCGGAGTCGGGCGATCTTGGCGACGCGCTGAACTACCTGCTGATCGGGGCCGCCTTGGCCGCGCTGGAGATCTCGCTGTCGTTCGACAATGCGATCGTGAACGCTGCGACGCTGAACACGATGACGCCGGTCTGGCGGCACCGGTTCCTGACCTGGGGGATGCTGATCGCGGTGTTCGGCATGCGGCTGGTGTTCCCGCTGGCGATCGTGGCGGTGGCGGCGCATCTGGGGCCGCTCGATGCGCTGCGGCTGGCGCTGTTCCAGCCTGCGGCCTATGCCCATATCCTCGATCAGGCCCATCTGGCCATCGCGGCCTTCGGCGGCACCTTCCTGATGATGGTGGCGCTGCATTACTTCATCGACGAGCGCAAGGAAGTGGACTGGATCATTCGGCTGGAATGCCGGATGCGCGCCTGCGCCTCGCTGGAGGGGCTGGAGACGGCGTTCGTGCTGATCGTGATCCTGGGTTTCGCGCTGATGCTGCCCGAGGACCGGGTCGACGGCTACATGATTGCCGCGATCGCCGGGATGCTGACCTTTGCGGCCGTGCGCGCACTGGGCCGCGCGCTGGACGGGCCGCGGGGGGCCGCGCGCATGGTGGCGGCGGGCGGGCTGGGCGCCTTCCTCTACCTTGAGGTGCTGGACGCGAGCTTTTCCTTCGACGGGGTGGTGGGCGCCTTCGCGATGACCAGCGACCTTTTCCTGATCGCCATCGGTCTGGGCATCGGTGCGATGTATGTGCGCTCGATGACGCTGATGTTCGTCGAGCGCGGAACGCTGGCGCAGTTCCGCTATCTGGAACATGGCGCGTTCTATTCGGTGCTGTTCCTCTCGGTCGTGATGTTCCTGGAAACCCAGATCGAGGTGTCCGAGATCGCGACCGGCGGCGTCGGTGTCGCGGTGATCCTGGCCGCGCTGCGCTCGTCGGTGCGCCACAATCGCCAGGGTGAGGAGCAGGCCTGATCCGGCCTGCTCCACTTGGGTTCAGACCGCCTTCAGCGCCAGTTCCAGCTTGTCGAGGCCCTCGTGCAGTTGCGCCTCGGGGATCGTCAGCGGGGCCAGCAGGCGAATGGTGTTGGCGTAATAGCCGCAGGACAGCAGGATCAGCCCGGCCTCCAATGCTGCCGCCGTCACCGCCTTGGTGGCGTCCGGGTCGGGTTCATTGCCGCCGCGTTCCTTCACCAGCTCGAACGCGACCATCGCGCCGAGGCCGCGCACGTCACCGATGGGGCGAAGCGAGTTCGACTGCTTGAAGCCGTTGATCCGCTTCACCATGATCTCGCCCATCCAGTTGGCGCGGTCGCAGAGCTTTTCCTCCTCGATCACGTCCAGCACCGCCAGCGCCGCCGCGCACGAGATCGGGCTGCCGGCATAGGTGCCGCCAAGCCCGCCGGGTTCGACCGAATCCATGATGTGGCTTTTGCCGATGACGCCCGAGATCGGGAAGCCGCCGCCCAGCGCCTTGGCCACCGGGATCAGATCAGGTTCGATGCCGAAATGCTCGGTGGCGAAGACCTTGCCGGTGCGGGCAAAGCCGGTCTGCACCTCGTCCGAGACCAGACAGATGCCGTGCTGGTCGCAGAGTTCGCGCAGGCGGCGCATGAAGGTGATCGGGGTCTGGTAGAACCCGCCTTCGCCCTGCACGGGCTCGATCACGATGGCCGCGATGTCGGTCGGCGCGATGTCGGCCTTCATGATGTGGTAAAGCGAGTGCAGCGCCTCTTCCTCGGTGGTGCCGTGGATCGGGATCGGGAAGGGGCAGTGGAAGATGCCGACGGCGGGCGGTGTGCCCGGTGTGCGGTAGGGCACCGCCTTGCCGGTCATCGCGACGGTCAGTTGGGTGCGGCCGTGGAAGGCGCCGGTGAAGGTGATCACACCCTGCCGCTTGGTGTAGGCGCGGGCGATCTTCACCGCGTTTTCCGTGGCTTCGGCGCCGGTGGTGAAGAAGATCGTCTTGGCGTCGGCAATCGGCGCCAGCGCGTTCAGGCGTTCAGCCAGTTCGACGTAATTGCCGTAGCCGGTCACCTGCCAGGCGACGTGGGCGAATTTCTCAAGCTGGGCGGCGGCGGCGGCGATCACCTTGGGGTGGCGGTGGCCGGTGTTCGTCACCGCGATGCCCGAGCCGAAGTCGATGTAGCGGTTGCCCTCGATATCCCAGATCTCGGCGTTCTCGGCGCGGTCAAGGAAGATCGGCGCGCCGGTGACGACACCGCGCGGGATGGCCTTCTGACGACGGGCAAGAAGTTCGGCATTGGTGGACATCTGAATTTCCTTCATGGGCCGATCTCGCCACGAAAGCGGCTGCGGCCAGGCGCAGGGCGCCGCCGCGATCGGGGTGTGCGATGCGCGCGACACTAACCGGGCGCCCCGCCGGGCGCAACATCGCCGCCGGGGCCGGGTGTCGCGTCAGATCAGCGCCTTGAATTCGGCGGCGATCCGCCGCGCATGGCGCACCAGGATCGCCGCGTCGATATCAACCGCGGTGAACACGCTGCCATTCGCCATGCAGCGGCGCACGAAGGCGGGATCGAGCGACAGGATGCCCGCGGGCTTGCCCGCCTTGCGGATGCGGCGGATCGCGCCCTCGATCGCGACCACCACGTCGTGGTGCCCGCTGTCGCCGGGGTGACCCATCGTCGCGGCAAGGTCGGCCGGGCCGATGAAGATGCCGTCAACCCCGTCAACCGCGGCAATCTCCTCGATATTGGCCAGCGTCGCCGCGGTTTCGCATTGCACGATCAGGCAGATTTCCCGGTTGGCGGTCTGGGTGTAGTCGGCGATCTGGCCATAGCGCGTGGCCCGCGACAGGCCCGACACGCCGCGCATGCCCTGCGGCGGGTAGCGCACCGCCGCCACCGCCGCGCGCGCCTCCTCCGCCGTCTGGACGTAAGGCACGATCAGCGACTGCGCGCCCGCATCGAGGATGCGCTTGATCAGCACCGGGTCGTTCGACGCCGGGCGCACGACGGCATGCGAGGGGTAGGGCGCCGCCGCCTGCAACTGCGCGAAGACCGAGATCGGATCGCCGATCGAATGTTCGGTGTCGAACAGCAGCCAGTCATAGCCGCAGGTCGCCAGCGCCTCGGCGGTGAAGCCCGAGGGCAGCGTGACCCACAGGCCGATCTGCTGACGCCCCTCGGCGATGGCTTTCTTGAAGGTGTTCGGCGGCAAGTGCATCTGGGTCTCCCTGGAATGATCGGGTTGGCTCGGGTCAGGCGGCGTCAGGTCGCCACCACCAGCCGCGCGGCGCGGCGCAGCGCGAGGCTGTAGCCCTGGGTGCCGAAGCCCGCGATGACGCCCTCGGCGCGCAGGCTGACGTAGGAGTGGTGGCGGAACGCCTCGCGCTTGTGCACATTGGAGATGTGCACCTCCAGCACCGGCCCCTCGAAGGCGTTCAGCGCATCGAGGATGGCGACCGAGGTATGGGTGAAGGCGCCGGGGTTGATGATGATCGCCGCCGCCGCCTCGCGCGCCTCGTGCACCCAGTCGATGATCTCGTATTCGCGGTTCGACTGGTGAAAGCGGATCGCCACGCCCAACTCGCCCGCCAACGCGCGCACATCGGCCTCGACATCGGCGAGCGTCTCGTGGCCGTAAATCTCGGGCTGCCGCTTGCCGAGCAGGTTCAGGTTCGGGCCGTTCAGAACGAAGACGGTGGGTTTCATGGGGTCTCCTCCGCGGACTGGGCCCGCGCCGGACGCGCCGACCGGGCCTTTCCCCCATGTGTGACCGTCGCGGCGGGTTTTTTCTAGGCCGGATTTGCATCCTTCGCGAACTCGGGCCGGGGCGGAAGGCGGCTCGCCCGGGGGCTGACCGGATGTGCAGTCTGCCTGCAAAACGGGCGGATGGCGAATCCCTGCGCCAGCATTTGCCCGCCCACCGGGCAGATGCGGCGATTCAAAGCGGTTTGGGCTTGATGCCGTCGAGGTTTGCGGGATTATGCCGACGTGCGGTCATCTGCCCCTCAGCGCCCGCGGGCCGAGGTTCTGCCGCGCATGACCGGCCCGGATTGCGGGTCCAGATGGGAAAGACACGCGCTTGAACGACCTTACGCCCTCGCCGCGCAACCTGCAAAACGCGATCCTGCATCATCTGACCTACACGATCGGCAAGGATGCCCCGCACGCCAGCCTGCACGACTGGCGCATGGCGCTGTCCTTCGCGATCCGCGACCAGATCGTGGAGCCGTGGTTCGCCTCGACCCGACGGACCTGGGCCGAGGACCGCAAGCGGGTCTACTACCTGTCGATGGAATTCCTGATCGGCCGGATTCTGGAGGATGCGACGATCAACCTTGGCCTGCGCGATGTCGTCGAAGAGGTGATGACCGGCTTCGGCGTCGATTTCCGTGCGCTGGTCGAGGATGAACCCGACGCGGCGCTAGGCAATGGCGGGCTTGGCCGTCTGGCGGCCTGCTTCATGGAATCGATGGCGACAGTCGGCTGCCCGGCCTACGGCTACGGCATCCGCTACGAACACGGGCTGTTCCGCCAGCGGTTCCAGGATGGCCAGCAGGTCGAAACGCCCGAGGACTGGCTGATCCAGGCCAACCCCTGGGAATTCGACCGCCCCGAAAGCGCCTATACCATCGGTTTCAAGGGCACCGTCGAGACGGTGGACGGGCGCGAGGTCTGGACACCGGGCGAAACCGTCTTTGCCTCGGCGCATGATACGCCGGTGATCGGCTGGCAGGGCAAATGGGCCAACACCCTGCGGCTGTGGTCGGCGATGCCGACGACGCAGTTCGACCTTGAACGCTTCAACCACGGCGACTATGCCGCCGCCGCCGAACCCGAGGCGCTGGCCCGCACGATCAGCCGGGTGCTTTACCCCGACGACACCACCTATGCCGGCAAGGAACTGCGGCTGAAGCAGGAATATTTCATGACCTCGGCCGCCTTGCAGGACATCCTGCGGCGCTATCTGGCCGAGCATGACGACCTGACCCGCCTGCCGGAAAAGGTGGCGATCCAGATGAACGACACCCACCCGGCGATCGCCGGGCCGGAACTGATCCGCCTGCTGATGGACGATCACGGCATCGCCTTCGAGGCGGCGCTGGGGATCGCGCAACAGGTGCTGGGCTACACCAACCACACCCTGCTGCCCGAGGCGCTGGAACGCTGGTCGACCTACCTCTTTGGCAACGTGCTGCCGCGCCACATGCAGATCGTCGAGCGCATCGACGCCTGGCACCAGGACAACTTCCACAGCCGCCCGCACTACGTCGGCATCGTGAAGTTCCAGGAAGTCCACATGGGCGAACTGGCCTTCATCATGTCGCACAAGGTGAATGGCGTTTCGGCGCTGCATTCCGAACTGGTCAAGACCTCGCTGTTTCCGGAACTGGCCGCGCTGCATCCGGGCCGCATCATCAATGAAACCAACGGCGTCACGCCGCGGCGCTGGCTGAACATGTGCAACCGCCCGCTGGCCCGGCTGATCACCGACACGATCGGCGAGGCCTGGGTCGGCGATCTGGACCGGCTGCGCGATCTGGAACCGCACATCGCCGACGCGGGCTTCCGCGATGCCTTCGCTGCGGCCAAGCGCGCCAACAAGGTGGCGATCTCCGGCTGGATCGCGCGGGAAACCGGGGTGACGGTCAGCCCCGACGCGCTCTTTGACGTGCAGATCAAGCGCATCCACGAATACAAGCGCCAGTTGCTGAACATCCTGCAAACCATCGCGCACTGGCACGCGATCCGGCAGAACCCGACCGCCGACTGGGTGCCGCGCGTCAAGGTGTTCGGCGGCAAGTCGGCGCCGGGCTACTGGGTCGCGAAGGAAATCATCCACCTGATCAACGATGTCGCCCGCGTGGTGAACGCCGACCCGCTGGTGGGCGACGCGCTGAAGGTGATCTACCCGGCCAACTACAACGTCTCGATGGCGGAAAAGCTGGTGCCGGCCGCCGACCTGTCGGAACAGATTTCGACGGCGGGCAAGGAAGCCTCGGGCACCGGCAACATGAAGTTCATGCTGAACGGCGCGCCGACCATCGGCACGCTGGACGGCGCCAACGTGGAAATCCTGCAGGAGGTCGGCGCCGAGAACTTCTTCCTGTTCGGCCTCACCGCCGAGCAGGTGGTGGATCGCCGCAAGGATGTGGAGCATTCGGCCCACGCGATCCGCGAAAACCAGTCATTGCAGGACGTGTTGCAGATGATCGCCGAGGGCCGGTTCTCGGCCGAGCAGCCCGACCGTTACCACGGCATCGTCGACCGGCTCTGGCATCACGACTATTTCCTCGTCGCCGACGACTATGCCGCCTACGAGGTGGCGCAGGCCGAGGTGGATGCCGCCTATCGCGATCCGGCGCGCTGGGTGCGCATGGCGGCCATGAACACCGCGCGCGGCGGCTTTTTCTCCTCTGACCGGACAATTCGTGGCTATATGAAAGACATATGGTCGACGGAATCGGCCCTTTGAGGGAGAGACAGCCGATGGCACGGAAGCCGAAGCCTGAAGGGGCGCCCCTTCTTGCGCCCGAAGCCGCGAAGGCGATCCTGGCCGGGGCCCATGGCGATCCGTTTTCCGTCCTCGGCCCGCATGACCGGGACGGCCGGGTCGTGCTGACCGCCTTCGTGCCCGGCGCCGACACGCTGACCGCGCTGACCACCGAGGGCGAGGTGCCGCTGATCGCGCTCGACACCGGCTCGGGGCTGTTCGGCGGCGTGCTGCCGGCCTGGGTGCCCTACCGCCTGCGCGCCCGCAATCCCGAGGCGACCTGGGAATTCGATGACCCCTACCGCTACGGCCCGGTGCTGGGCGAGATGGACGAATACCTGCTGGGCGAAGGCACCTATCGCCGCATCTGGCACGCGCTGGGCGCCCATCCGATGACGCACGAGGGCGCCGAGGGCGTGCATTTCGCGGTCTGGGCGCCGAATGCGGAACGGGTTTCCGTGGTGGGCGACTTCAACCTGTGGGATGGCCGCCGCCACCCGATGCGGCTGCGCGGGCAGACCGGCGTCTGGGAAATCTTCATGCCCGGTCTGGGCGAGGGCACCGTCTACAAATACGAAATCCGCGGCCGCGGCGGCAAGCGCGAGCCCTTGAAGGCCGACCCGGTCGGCTTTGGCTCCGAGCATCCGCCCGCCACCGGGTCCGTCGTGCGCTCGATCGAGCACCCGCACTGGTCCGACGAGCGCTGGATGAAGGGCCGCGCCAAACACCACGCCATCGACGCGCCGATCTCGATCTACGAGGTCCATCTGGGCAGCTGGCGCAAGGCCGATGGCGGAATGCGGCCGCTCTCGTACCTCGAACTGGCCGATCAACTGGTGGATTACGCCGCCGACATGGGCTTCACCCATCTCGAATTCATGCCGGTCAGCGAATATCCGTTCGACGGCTCTTGGGGCTACCAGCCCACCGGCATGTTCGCCCCCACCATCCGCCACGGCCTGCCCGACGAGTTCCGCGCGCTGGTCGACGCCGCGCACCGCAAGGGGTTGGGCATCCTGCTGGACTGGGTGCCGGGCCACTTCCCGTCGGATCCGCACGGGCTGGCGCATTTCGACGGCACCGCCCTTTACGAACACGCCGACCCGCGCGAGGGGTTCCATCAGGACTGGAACACCCTGATCTACAACTACGGCCGCGCCGAGGTGGCGAACTACCTGATCTCCAACGCGCTTTACTGGCTGGAGGAATATCACGCCGACGGGCTGCGGGTGGATGCCGTGGCCTCGATGCTCTACCGCGACTACAGCCGCAAGGCGGGCGAGTGGCTGCCCAACAAGGACGGTGGGCGCGAGAATTACGAGGCGATCGCCGTGCTGCAACGCACCAACGTCACCGCCTATGGCGAATGCCCCGGCATCATGACGGTGGCCGAGGAATCGACCGCCTTCCCCGGCGTGTCGCGCCCGGTGAACCATGGCGGCCTGGGCTTTGGCTACAAGTGGAACATGGGCTGGATGAACGACAGCCTGTCCTACATCCAGAAAGACCCGCTCTACCGCCGCTTCCACCACCACCAGATGACGTTCAGCCTGCACTATGCCTGGTCCGAGAATTTCATCCTGCCGATCAGCCATGACGAGGTCGTGCACGGCAAGGGCAGCATGATCACCAAGATGCCGGGGCAGGGCGACGAGAAATTCGCCAACCTGCGCGCCTATTACAGCTTCATGTGGACGCATCCGGGCAAGAAGCTGATCTTCATGGGCTGCGAGTTTGCCCAAGGGGTGGAATGGAGCCATTCCCGCAGCCTCGACTGGCACCTGCTGGACCGCCCGCAGCATCGCGGCATCCAGAACCTCGTGCGCGACCTCAACCGGCTGTACCGCGACACGCCCGCGCTGCACGTCAACGACTGCCGCCCCGAGGGCTTCGCGTGGCTCGAGTCGAACGACGCCGAGAATTCCGTCTTCGCCTTCATCCGCCGGGGCGGGCCGACGGATGCGCAGGTCGTGGTGGCGATCAACTTCACGCCGGTGGAGCGGCGCGGCTACCGCCTCGGCTTTCCAGCGGCGGGGCATTGGCACGAGGCCTTCAACTCGGATTCCGCGCATTACGGCGGCGACAACCGCGGCAACCTGGGCGGCATCGAGACGGAACCGAAGGGCTGGCACGGCCAGCCGCAATCGGCCGCTGTCACGCTGCCGCCATTGTCGGCAATCATTTTCAGGCAGGAATAACCTGCGCCATCGGGAGGAACGCATGAAACCGGGACCGAACACGCGGCTGTCAAGCCAGGCGATGGCCTTCGTCCTTGCCGGCGGGCGGGGAAGCCGCCTGAAGGAACTGACGGACCGACGCGCAAAACCCGCCGTCTATTTCGGCGGCAAGACGCGCATCATCGACTTCGCGCTGTCGAACGCGCTGAACTCGGGCATTCGCAAGATGGCGATCGCGACGCAATACAAGGCGCACAGCCTGATCCGCCACATGCAGCGCGGTTGGGGCTTCTTCCGCGCCGAACGCAACGAATACCTCGACATCCTGCCCGCCAGCCAGCGGGTCAGCGAAAGCAAGTGGTACATGGGCACCGCCGACGCGGTGACGCAGAACATCGACATCGTCGACAGCTACGACGTGAAATACGTCATCGTTCTGGCCGGTGACCACGTCTACAAGATGGACTACGAGATCATGCTGCGCCAGCATGTGGACACCGGCGCCGACGTGACCATCGGCTGCCTGACGGTGCCGCGGATGGAAGCCACCGCCTTCGGCGTGATGGACATCGACACGACCGGCCGCGTCACCGCGTTTCTGGAAAAGCCGAAAGACCCGCCCTCGATCCCCGGCGACCCGGAACATGCGCTGGCCTCGATGGGCATCTATGTCTTCAACTGGGATTTCCTGCGCGACCTCCTGATCCGCGACAGCGAGGACACGAATTCCAGCCACGATTTCGGCAACGACCTGATCCCCTACATCGTCAAGAACGGGCGTGCGATGGCGCACCGCTTTTCCGAAAGCTGCGTGATGTCGGGGCTGGAAAGCGAGCCCTACTGGCGCGACGTCGGCACCATCGACGCCTTCTGGCAGGCCAATATCGACCTCACCGATTTCGTGCCGAAGCTTGACCTTTACGACAACGCCTGGCCGATCTGGACCTATGCCGAGATCGTGCCGCCCGCCAAGTTCGTGCATGACGAGGACGACCGCCGAGGCTCGGCGGTGTCGTCGCTGGTGTCGGGCGATTGCATCGTGTCGGGGTCGGAGGTGCGCAACTCGCTGCTGTTCACCGGCTGCCGGACGCATTCCTTCGCGTCGCTCGAATACGTCGTGGCGCTGCCTTACGTCCGGGTCGGGCGCAAGGCGCGGCTGAAGAACTGCGTGATCGACCGCGGCGTGGTGATCCCGGCCGGGCTGGTAGTGGGCGAAGACCCTGAAGAGGACGCCCGCTGGTTCCGCCGCACCGACAGCGGGATCGTGCTGATCACCGAGCCGATGCTGGAGGCGCGGGCCGCCAAGCTGGGGCTTTAGCGGAGAACGTGGGGGGCTGTCTGCCCCCCACACCCCCCGAGGATATTTGAGAACGGAAGATGAAAGGGCAGCAGATGCCGGAGCGGTCAATCGCCGGACGGGTGCTGTCGGTGGCATCGGAATGCGTGCCGCTGGTGAAGACCGGCGGGCTGGCCGATGTGGTCGGCGCGCTGCCCAAGGCGCTGGCGGGGCAGGGCTGGCAGATGCGGGTGCTGATGCCGGCCTATCGCGGATTGGCCGAACGGCTGGAGGGGGCCGAGGAGGTCTGGACCGGGGGCGATCTGTTCGGCGGCCCGGCGATCGTGCTGGCCGGGCGGGTCGACGGGCTGGACATGCTGCTGGTGTCGGCGCCGCATCTTTATGACCGCGCGGGCGGACCCTATTCGGTGGACGGGCGCGACCATGCCGACAACCCCGAACGTTTCGCCGCGCTCTGCTGGGTCGCGGCGGACATCGCGCGGCACGGGCTGGGCGACGGCTGGCAGCCGGACGTGGTGCACGCGCATGACTGGCAGGGCGGGCTGGCGCCGGCCTATCTGCGCTATGCGGGCACCCCGGTGAAAAGCGTCATCACCGTGCACAACATCGCGTTTCAGGGCATGGCCCCGGCGTGGAAACTGGCCGGGCTGCGCCTGCCCGCGTCGGAATTTCATGCCGATGCGCTGGAATACTACGGCCAGATCAGCATGCTGAAGGCCGGGCTGGTGACCGCCGACGCGATTACCACGGTCAGCCCGACCTATGCCGAGGAACTGATGCGCCCGGCCTTCGGGATGGGGCTGGAGGGCGTCATCGCGGCGCGGGCGGCGCGGGTGCATGGTATCCTGAACGGGGTCGATACCGCGGTCTGGGATCCGGCGGGCGATCTGGAGGCGGAGCCCTATGACAGCCGTCGGCTGAACCGCAAGGCGCTGAACCGGGCGCGGCTGATCGCGGAATTCGGGTTGGGCGAGGTGCCGGGGCCGCTGGCGATCGTCGTCAGCCGCCTGACCGGCCAGAAGGGGATCGACCTGATCCCCGCCGTGTTGCCGGATTTCATCGCGGGGGGGGGCGGGCTTGCGGTGCTGGGTTCCGGCGATCCGGGGCTGGAACAGGCGATGCACGCCGCCGCCGCGCGCTATCCGGGCCGGGTCGCGGTGCAGATCGGCTATGACGAGGCGCTGAGTCACCGCATGTTCGCGGGCGCCGATGCGGTGCTGGTGCCGTCGCGGTTCGAGCCTTGCGGGCTGACGCAGATGTACGGGCTGCGCTACGGCACGCTGCCGGTGGTGGCGGAAACCGGGGGCCTCGCCGACACCGTGATCAACGCCAGCCCGATGGCGCTGGCCGCGGGGGCGGCGACCGGGATCGCGTTCCATCCGACCGATGCGCTGGCCTTCGGGCAGGCGCTGCGGCGGCTGACCCAGCTTTATGCGCAACCCGCCGTCTGGGCGGCGATGCAGCGTGCCGCGATGCGTCAGCCGGTGGGGTGGGAGGTGTCATCCGCCGCCTACGCCGCGCTTTACGCGGACCTGCTGGGATGAACTCCGCGCCCAAAGTGCCCCCGGCCCGGCTGCGCGCCCATGCGGTGCGCCCCGGCAAGCCCTGGCCGATGGGCGCCACCTTCGATGGCGAGGGGGTGAATTTCGCCGTCTTTTCCGCCAATGCCGAGCGGCTGGAACTGTGCCTGTTTTCCGACGACGGCCGCAAGGAACTGGCCCGGCTGCCGTTCAAGGACCGCGACGGCGACATCTGGCACATGCATGTCGGCGGCCTGACGCCGGGCACGAAATACGGGCTGCGCGCGCACGGGCCCTATCAGCCCGAGGCGGGGCACCGCTTCAACCCCAACAAGCTCTTGATCGACCCCTACGCCAAGCAGTTGGACGGGCGATTGAAATGGTCGGACGCGGTGATGGGCTACCGGGTCGGCAGCCCGCGCGCCGACCTGTCGTTCGACACCCGCGACAGTGCCTTCGCGGTGCCGAAATCGGTGGTGGTGGACCCGTCCTTCCCCTGGGCGCAGGCGGCGCCGCTGGCCCACCCGATCGGCCGGTCGGTGATCTACGAGGCGCATGTGAAGGGCCTTACGGCGGCGCATCCAGGCGTCGATCCCGGTCTGCGCGGCACCTATCTGGGCGTTGCCAGCGAGCCGATGATCGAGCATCTGGTGAAGCTGGGCGTGACCGCCATCGAACTGTTGCCGGTGCAGGCCCATGTCGACGACCGCTTTCTGGTCAGCGCGGGGCTGCGCAACTACTGGGGTTACCAGACCATCGGCTTCTTCGCGCCCGAGCCGCGCTACATGACGCACAACGCGGTGTGGGAACTGCAGACGATGGTGCGCCGCCTGCATGTGGCCGGGATCGAGGTGATCCTCGACGTCGTCTACAACCACTCGGGCGAGGGCGACGAACTGGGGCCGACGCTGGCCTTTCGCGGCCTTGACAACCGCAGCTATTACCGGCTGCGCGAGGGGGGCAGGTTCTACGTCAACGACACCGGCACCGGCAACACGCTCGATCTGACGCATCCGATGGTACTGCGGATGGTGATGGATTCGTTGCGCTACTGGGTCGAGGTGTTCCACGTCGACGGCTTCCGCTTTGATCTGGCCACCACGCTGGCGCGCGAGGCGGGCGGGTTCGACCGCCGCTCGGGCTTTCTCGACGCGATCCGGCAGGATCCGGTGCTGAGCCGGGTCAAGCTGATCGCCGAGCCCTGGGACATCGGGCCGGGCGGCTATCAGTTGGGACGCTGGCCGCATCCGTTTCTGGAATGGAACGACAGGTTCCGCGACGGTGTGCGCCGGTTCTGGCGCGGCGACGCGGGCATGACGGCGGAACTGGCCAAGCGCCTGCTCGGTTCGGCCGACGAGTTCGAAGGCCACAACCGGGCCGCCACCTCCTCGGTCAACTTCCTGACCGCGCATGACGGCTTCACGCTGGAGGATGCCGTGTCCTATGCCGTCAAGCACAACGAGGCGAACGGTGAAGGCAACCGCGACGGCCATAACGAGAACTTCAGCGACAACATGGGGGTCGAGGGGCCGACGCTTGACGCAAAGATCCGCGCCGCCCGCGCCGACCGCAAGCGCGCGCTGCTGGCGACGCTGATGCTCAGTCAGGGCACGCCGATGCTGCTGGCGGGCGACGAGATCGGCAACACGCAGGGCGGCAACAACAACGCCTATGCGCAGGACAACGCGATCGGCTGGGTGGACTGGTCCGACCCCGATGCCGGGCTGCTGGCCTTCGTGACGAAGGTGATCGCGCTGCGCCAGGCGCATCCGGCGCTGCGTCAGCGCGCCTTCCTGCATTCGCGCCCGCGTGCCGCCGACGGCTTGCGCGATCTGGTCTGGCGCAAGCCCGACGGGCAGGAACCCTCGGCGACCGACTGGCACGACCCCGGCTTCCGCACCCTCTGCGCCGAGGTGCGCATGGCCGCGGGCACCGCCGCCGCCGAGGTGCCGGGCGAAACGCTTTACTGCATCTTCAACAGCGGCCCGGCGGTGGAAACGGTGCTGCCGGTGCAGCCGCACCCCGGCGCGTGGCGTGTGCTGCTTGACAGTTCGCGCCCGGCACTGGAACCCTGCATCCTGGATGAACCGCGCATCGCCACCGCCGCCGGCGCGGTGCTGATGCTGGTGCATCACCGTGACTGACCTGGAAGGAATGCCTGAATGAGTGCTGCCACCCATGCGACCCACCCGATCGAGGGGCAGAAGCCCGGCACCTCGGGCCTGCGCAAGAAGACGCCGGTCTTCATGCGGCCGCATTATCTGGAAAACTTCGTGCAGGCGATCTTCGACGTGGTAGGCGTGAAGGGAAAAACCTTCGTGCTGGGCGGCGACGGGCGCTATTTCAATGACCGCGCCGCGCAGGTGATCCTGAAGATGGCGGCGGCGAACGGCGCGGCCAGGGTGATCGTGGGGCAGGGTGCGATCCTCTCGACCCCCGCCGCCAGCCACCTGATCCGGCTGAACCAGACCGACGGCGGCATCATCATGTCGGCCAGCCACAACCCCGGCGGCCCGACCGAGGATTTCGGCGTCAAGTTCAACATGCCCAATGGCGGCCCGGCGCCCGAGTCCGTGACCGAGGCGATCTTCGAGCGCACCAAGGTGCTGAGCGAATACCGCCTCGTCTCCGCGCCCGATGTCGATCTGGACCGGATCGGCCGCGTCACGCTGGGCGGCATGACGGTCGATGTGGTGGACCCCGTCGCCGACTATGCCGCGCTGATGGAAACGCTGTTCGACTTCGGCGCGATCCGCGCGCTGGTCACGGCGGGCTTCCGGATGCGCTTCGATGCGATGTGCGCCGTCACCGGGCCCTATGCGAAAGAGATCCTCGAACGCCGTCTGGGCCTGGCCGAGGGCACGGTGGTGAACGCGGTGCCGCTGCCCGATTTCGGCGGCCACCACCCCGACCCGAACCCGACCTGGGCCCATGCCCTGATGGAGGAGATGTTCGCCCCCGGCGCCCCCGATTTCGGCGCCGCCTCGGATGGCGACGGCGACCGCAACATGATCGTCGGGCGCGGCATCTACGTCTCGCCGTCCGACAGCCTCGCGGTGCTGGCCGCCAATGCCCACCTCGCCCCCGCCTACAAGGGCGGGCTGAAGGGGGTGGCGCGCTCGATGCCGACCTCGGCGGCGGTGGACCGGGTCGCCAAGGCGATGGGGATCGAGGCGTTCGAGACGCCGACCGGCTGGAAGTTCTTCGGCAACCTGCTCGACGCCGGGCGCTGCACGATCTGCGGCGAGGAAAGCTTTGGCACCGGGTCCGACCATGTGCGGGAAAAGGACGGCCTCTGGGCGGTTCTGTTGTGGCTGAACATCCTCGCCGTGCGGCGGCACGGGGTGGCGGCGATCCTGCGCGACCACTGGCAGACCTACGGGCGCAACTACTATTCGCGCCACGATTTCGAGGCGCTGGATATCCACGCCGCCGAACGCATGATGAGCGCGCTGAAAGCGGCGATCCCGACGCTGCCCGGCACCCGGGTCGAGGGGATGGACATCGCCGCCGCCGACGATTTCGCCTATCACGACCCGGTCGACGGCTCGGTCAGCCGCGCGCAGGGCGTGCGCATCCGGTTCGAGAACGGCGCCCGCATCGTGCTGCGGCTGTCGGGCACCGGCACCGAGGGCGCGACGCTGCGGCTTTACCTCGAACGCTACGAGGCCGACCCGGCGCAGCAGGGTCTCGACCCGCAAGAGGCGCTGGCCCCGGTGATCCGGGCCGCCCATGCGCTGGCGGGGATCAAGGAACAGATCGGGCGCGACCGGCCGAACGTCATCACCTGAGGTTCTGACGCCAACGGACCTGCGCGTGACGCATCCGCATCATGCGGTGGCGGGCGCGCGCGCGTATCCTGACCCCAACAGGGTGAGGAGACAGCGATGGAAACGGCAGAGACCACGACCCGCGCGCCGCGCGTGGCCCGCAGCGGCAGGCAAGCCCGGCAGGAGGAGCGCAGCCACAAGGGCGCGGGCATCAGCCGCCCCTACATCGTCCGCAACATCCCGACCTACGACATCCTGTCGGAAGAAAACCTGATCCGCATCGAGCACGCCGCCGACCGCATCCTGGCCGAAACGGGCATCGAGTTCCGCGACGATCCGGTGGCACTGGACCACTGGCGCCGGGCGGGCGCGCAGGTCGCGGGCCAACTGGTGAAGTTTCCCCCCGGCCTCTTGCGCGAGGTGCTTAAGACCGCCCCCGCCAGCTTCACCCAGCACGCCCGGAACCCCGCGAACTCGGTCGAGATCGGCGGCAAGTCGGTGATCTTCGCGCCCGCCTACGGCTCGCCTTTCGTGATGGACCTCGACCGCGGCCGCCGCTTCGGCACGCTGGAAGACTTCACGAACTTCATCAAGCTGGCGCAATCGTCGCCCTGGTTCCACCACTCCGGCGGCACGATCTGCGAGCCGACCGACGTGCCGGTGAACAAGCGTCACCTCGACATGGTGTATTCGCACCTGAAGTATTCCGATCGCGCG
Organism: Solirhodobacter sp.; assembly: GCF_964715405.1. Taxonomy (NCBI): domain Bacteria; kingdom Pseudomonadati; phylum Pseudomonadota; class Alphaproteobacteria; order Rhodobacterales; family Paracoccaceae; genus Solirhodobacter; species Solirhodobacter sp. The sequence goes on from NZ_CBAICG010000016.1 coordinate 17,789, forward strand.
TTCATGGGGTCGGTGACGGCCGAAAGCCGCGCCGAGGACTCGATCGAAATGGCCCGCATCGTGTTCGGGCGCGACTTCGTCGATCGCAACTGCGTCATCCTCGGCAACGTCAACGTCAACTCGCCGCTGGTCTGGGACGCGACGATGACCACCAGCTTGCGCGCCTATGCCCGCGCCAATCAGGCGGCGGTGATCGTGCCCTTCATCCTGGGCGGCGCGATGGGGCCGGTGACGACGGCGGGCGCCATCGCGCAATCGCTGGCGGAAACGATGGCGGGCTGCGCGCTGACGCAACTCGAACGCCCCGGCGCCCCGGTGATCTTCGGCAACTTCCTGTCGTCGATGTCGCTGCGGTCAGGCTCGCCGACTTTCGGCACGCCGGAACCGGCGATCGGCTCGATGGTGATCGGGCAACTGGCGCGGCGGCTGAACCTGCCGCTGCGCTGTTCGGGCAACTTCACCACCTCGAAACTGCCCGACGCGCAGGCGATGATGGAGGGCACGATGTCGATGCTGGCCGCCGTCCATTGCGGCGCGAACTTCATCCTGCATTCGGCGGGGTTCCTCGACGGGCTCCTGAGCATGTCCTACGAGAAGTTCATGCTGGATGCCGACCTTTGCGGTGCGCTGCACACCTATCTTGACGGCGTGAAGATCGACGACAACCAGCTTGCGGTCGAGGCCTTCGCCGAGGTCGGGCCGGGCAACCATTTCTTCGGCTGTTCGCACACGATGGCGAACTACCAGACCGCCTTCTTCGACTCCGCACTGTCGGACAACGAGCCTTACGAGAAATGGGAGGCGGCGGGATCCACCGACGCCGCGACGCGGGCGAACAAGGCGTGGAAGCTGGCGCTGGCAGAGTACGAGGCGCCGCCGCTGGATGCGGGCGTCGACGAAGCCTTGCGCGAGTTCATGGCACGCACGAAGGCCGGAATGCCGGACGCCTGGTACTAAGGTAGAGGGGGCGCTGCCCCCCGCCTGACGGGAATAGCGCAACGAAGGGCAGTGCCGTTGATTCCGGGCAAGGGGCGCGCGGTGCGATATCGGCGCGTCTTCGGCAGGACGTTTTCCCCACCTTGCCAACACCTTGCGCGCGGTTCGGCTCAGTGCGGCGACAGCGCGGCGAGATAAGCCTCCAGCGCTGCGGCGTCGATCGGCTTGTGCATCAGGGCCACCCCCTCGGCGGCGCAGAGCGGCCCGAGCCCGGGCGCGCGGTCGGCGGTCAGGATGCGGGCGGGCACCGGGCCATGGCGGGCGCGCAGCCGGGTGATCGTGGTCAGCCCGTCGAGCCCGTCGCCCAGGTGCTGATCGACCAGCGCCACGTCGGGGGCGATGCCGATCTCGTCCACCAGCGCCAGCGCCTCTTCGCCGGTGCGGGCGTCGATCACGTTCAGGCCCCATTTCTCCAGCAACTGGCCGAGGGCCAGCCGCAGCGCGTCGTCATTCTCGACCAGGAGCACGATGCGGTCCTGTGGTGGCGCGGGCGAGGACGCGCCAAGGCCCGCCGGGTGCGGCAGGGCGGGCGCAGGAGCGGCGCGGCGCAGGCCGACCGCGAAACAGGTGCCCCGGCCGGGGGCGGAGCGCAGGGTGAGCGGATGGCCTAGAAGCGCGCAAGCCCGATCGACGATGGCAAGGCCGAGGCCCATCCCCTCGGACGCCGAGGCGGGCGCGTTGAGGCGGTGGAATTCCTTGAAGATGTTCTGCTGTTCCCCCACCGGGATGCCGGGGCCGGTATCGTGCACCTCGATCCTGAGGTCGCCGCCCGCGTGCCGCACACCGACCAGCACGCGGCCGGTATCGGTATAGCGCAGCGCATTGCCGATCAGGTTTTGCAGGATGCGGCGCAGGTAGGTCGGATCGCTGTCCACCTCGGCCCGGGCGGGGAGGATGCGCAGGTCCAGCCCCTTTTTCGCCGCCACCGGCGCGAATTCGTCACGCAGTTGCGCCAGCAGCCGGTCGAGCCGCACGGGCCGCACCTCGACCTCGGCGCGACCCACTTCCAGCCGCGAGATGTCGAGCAGCGCATCGAGGATCTGGCCGACGCTGACCAGCGCGTTCTCGGCCTTTTCCAGCGTCTGCCGCGTCGGTTCCGGCACCGCCTCGTCGATCAGCGAGGCGAGGAAAAGCCGGGCTGCCGACAGCGGCTGCAGCAGGTCATGGCTAGCGGCGGCAACGAAGCGGGCGCGCGCGGCATTGGCGCGCTCGGCCTGCGCCAGCGCCTGGCGCAACTCGCCTGTGCGGGCGGCCACGCGGGCCTCCAGCGTTTCGTTGGCATGGGCCATCGCGGCGATCGCGGTGCGTTCGGCGCTGACATCGGTGAACGAGATCACGAAGCCGCGGTCCGGCATTTCCTGCGCGAAGACATCAAGGACGGTGGCCTGCCCGCGCTGCACCTCGAACGACAGCGGCGCGCGCGGGGTCGTCTGTTCCACCCACAGATGCAGGGCGGTTTCGGTGAAGGGGGTGGCGAAGCCCTGACCGCTGCGGAAGGCTTCGAACAGGGTGTCGTAGCCGGTGCCCAGCCGCAGCCGCGCCAGCGGCAGCGCCAGCAGCGCGGCAAGGCGCTGGTTCCAGCCCACCAGCCGGTTTTCGGCGTCGAAGATCGCCACCCCCTGGTTCAGGTGGTCGAGCGTGGCGCGGATCATCCGGGCCTGATCGTCCAGCAGCTTGCCGCGCTCTTCGCGCTCCATCCGGATGATCCCGGTCACGTCGGTCTGCAGGATGACGGTGCCGCCATCCATCGTGCGATGCTCGCTGACCTGGACCCAACGGTCCCAGATCATGCGGACGTTGAACATGACGTGGCGGTCCTGATGGCGGCGCTTGCGGCGCTCGGCCCAGGTGGTGGGGCTGTCGCCCTCGGGCAGTTCGAGAAAGCGCGAGGCGCTGACCCGGTCGATGTAGTCGCTGAAGCTCAGCCCCGGTTTCAGCGCGTCGTGCAGGTCCGGCATGTGGATGCCGAAGCGCGCGTTGCACATCACCAGCACCTCACCCGCATCGAAGAGGGCAAAGCCCTCCTGCACGGTCTCGATCGCATTGGCGAGGTTCTGCCGCGCCGCCTCGGCCGACCGGGTGGCGTTTTCCAGCCGGGCGTTGGACTCGTTGAGCAAGTCCAGCGCGCGTTCCAGATCGCGGGTGCGGTCGCGGACCTGTTCCTCCAGCAGGGCGGCGCGCTGGAACTGGGCGTAGGCGGCACCCGAGGCGTCGGTCGCCTGCTCGACCCGGCGCATCAGCACCTCAGCGATCTCGCGCAGCTTTTCGGCCTGGCGTTCCGGCGGGTCGGCGGGGTTGACGAGGGTGAAGGTCATCGGCTGCCGCCGGGCGGGTAGAGTGCCACGCCGGTCATCGTCTGGTTGACGTGCATCCCGTTCAACTGCTCGCCATAGGTGGAAAAGCCGATGACGCGGTGCTGGCGCAGCAGGGCCGAGATCGCGCCGGTCATCTGTTTCTCTTCCGCCTCCAACCGGCGCAGGATGCAATCGCAGGCCAGGATCGCCTCGGGCGAGCCCAACGCGGCGAGTTCGCGGTCGAGGTGGGCGACCATGTCCATCGGTTCGGCCAGCGTCAGCACCAGCCCCTCGTCGATCGCCGAGAAGAAGACCAGATCGCCATTCGGCGCGACCTGCTGAATGGCGCGCACATGGTGCTTGCCGCCGATGCGTACCACGACGGGGTGGGCGGCAAAGGTGAAGGTGGTCAGTTGCGCCGGATCCTTGCCCAGGATGCGGGCGTATTCCTGCGCGGCGGGTTCGGCGTTGATGCGGCGCACGATGCGGTGGGCAGGGTCGGCCTTGGTCACCACCATGCGGGTTTCGGTCGGGCGCAGATGGTCGAGGTTGAAGACCCGCAGCGGGCAATCGGTGCGCAGGAAGGCCAGCACGGCGGCGTTGCGCCGCATCGCGCCGTCGTGCAGCACGAAGGTCCGCTCGAACCTGGTGCCGTCACCGGCCGAGCCGCCGAACAGCGGCACCGGACCAAGCCCCGCCGCCAGCGCCGACGTCAGCGCATCCTCGCGGGCCGACAGGCCATCGACCAGCAGGAAGGCGAACTCGTGCGGCCATTCGGGGCGCATCCGGGCAAGCCCGTGCCGCGCCCGGCCAAGGCGGGCGATCAGCTCCTGCGGGGCGAGGCGGTCGAGGTCGGGCACCGGCAGCAACTCGGCGGCGAAATGGCGGGCAGGCAGGCCGACGGCGACGATCTCGCCCTCGGTATAGCCCTGCGACGAGATTTCGCCCGCGGTGGTGCAGCCGATCACCGGCGCGCCGTGGAAGGCGCGGGTGGTCTGGGCGGCCAGCGCGGCAAGGTCGGCGGCGGGCGAGATGAACAGGATCACCAGCGCGAAGGGGCCGGGGCCCAGCGCGCGGGCCAGCCGACCGGCCACGTCGGTGCCGCTGGCCGTGACATGCGCGGTTGCCAGGATCGGATCATCGGCGGGGGTGGGGGGCAGCGCCCCGGCAGTCTTCATCGCGCGCCTCCCGGGTGCGGGGCCAAGGGTACGGCGCGGCTCAACCCGGTGGCAAGAGCCGGTCGAAGCTGGCCTCACGCGCGATCAGCACGGCCTGGGTGCGGCTTTGCACGCCCAGCTTGCGCATGATGGCGGTGACATGGGCCTTCACCGTGGTCTCGGCGATCGCCAGTTCATAGGCGATCTGCTTGTTCAGCTTGCCCTCGCAAATCAGTTGCAGGATGTTGGCCTGCTGCCGGGTCAGCAGCGTCAGCCGCTGGATCGCCTCTTCGCGCCCGGTGGCGGGGGCGGTGGGATCGGTGGGTGGGGTGTAGCCCTCGGGCACATAGCAGCGCCCGGCCCTGAGCGCGGCGAAAGCCGTTCGGAACGCCTCGCGCGGGCTGTGCTTGGGCACGAAGGCGGCGGCCCCGGCGCTGAGCGCGGCGCCGATGGAGCGGGCGTCGGCCATCGACGAGACCACGACCACCGGCACCCCCGGCGCTGCCGCGCGCAGACGGATCAGGCCGTCAAAGCCGGTCACGTCGGGCAGGTTGAGGTCGAGCACCACGACATCGGGGCGGGGCGACAGGCCCATCCGGGCCAGCGCCGTATCCAGCCGCCCGGCGGTTTCCACGCTGCCGATGCCCGCCACCGTCTTCAGCGTCATCGCCAGCGCCTCGCAGAACAGCGGGTGGTCATCGACCACCAGGGCTGTCGCAAAGCTCCGTTGCTGATCGGCAAGGTCGAAGGCGTCCATCATATCCCAGCCCGTTCGCATCCATCCTAGCAGGGCACCGACCGCGCCGCCACTTGCCCGAAGGTCGGGGGTGGTCGCGTGCCGGTTACGACTTTTGTCAGATAGCGCCGACGCATCTTAACCCGTAGAGTTTCGCCACAGGGAGTGAGGACCGCATGGAACTGAAAGATGAGCGCCTGATCAAGGCGGCCCCCGATGTGGTGTGGGCCGCCATCCTGAACCCCGAGGTCTTGAAGGACTGCGTGCCGGGCTGCGAGTCGATGACCGGCTCGGTCGCCGACGGATTCGAGGCCGTCGTGGTGCAGAAGGTCGGCCCGGTGAAGGCACGCTTTACTGGCGTGGTGCAGTTGTCGGACATCACCGAGGGCCGCGCCGTGACAATCACCGGCGAAGGCAAGGGCGGCCCGGCCGGCTTTGCCAAGGGTGGCGCCAAGGTCCGGCTCGACCCGGTCGAGGGCGGCACGCAGCTCAGCTATGAGGTGACGGCCTCGGTTGGCGGCAAGCTGGCGCAACTGGGCAGCCGGTTGATCGACGGCTTCGCCAAAAAGATGGCCGATGACTTCTTTACCCGATTCCAGGAAGCGATCGAGGGCCCGGCCGCGCCGGACCCGGAACCCGCGGGCGACGCGCCCGAGGGCGAAGTGAAAAAAGGCTGGCTGAAGCGGATCATCGGCTGACAGGCCAAGACAATCAGGGAGGATTTGATGCCGAAAGTGACAATGCGCGTGAACGGGCGGCAGGTGTCCGGCGAGGTGGAGGGCCGCACCCTGCTGGTGCAGTTCCTGCGCGAAGGGCTGGGGATGACCGGCACCCATGTGGGCTGCGACACCTCGCAATGCGGTGCCTGCGTGGTGCATGTGAACGGGGCTGCGGTGAAAAGCTGCACCACCTTCGCGATGGACCTTGACGGCGCCGAGGTGAAGACGATCGAGGGCATGGCCAATGCCGATGGCTCGCTGGGCACCATCCAGCAGGCGTTCCAGGATCATCACGGGCTGCAATGCGGCTTCTGCACGCCGGGCATGGTGATGTCGGCGGCGGCGCTGCTGGCGGAAAACCCCAAGCCGACCGAGGCCGAGGTGCGCCACTATCTTGAGGGCAACATCTGCCGCTGCACCGGCTACCACAACATCGTGCAGGCGGTGATGGCGGCCAGCGGGCAGGCGGCCACGGCCGTCGCTGCGGAATAACCGGACAACAGATTGCACAAGATGCGCCTTCGCGCGCATCGCAACAGGGAGGATGAGATGCCCAAAGACGGTGGCATTGGCGCCAGCACCAAGCGGCGCGAGGATGTGCGGTTTCTGACCGGCAAGGGCCGGTACACGCATGATATCGACCTGCGCGGGCAGGCTTATGTGGTGTTCCTGCGCTCGAACGTCGCGCATGGCCGGATCGACAAGATCGACACCCGTGACGCCGAGGCGATGCCGGGCGTGCTGGCGATCCTGACCGGCGAGGATTTCACCGGCATGGGCGGCAACCCGGCGGGCTGGCTGATCCAGAGCCGTGGCGGCGAGGCGATGAAGGAACCCAAGCGCCCGGTGCTGGCGCATGGCAAGGTGCGCCACGTCGGCGATGCCTATGCCGCCGTGGTGGCCGAAACCTACGCCCAGGCGCGCGACGCGGCCGAGGCGGTGGTGGCCGACATCACCGAACTGCCTGCGATCGTCGACATGGCCAAGGCCATCGCCGACCCGTCCAACCGCGTGCATGACGAGATCGCCAACAACGTCTGCTTCGACTGGGGCTGGATCGAGGATAACCGCGCCGCCGTCGATGCCGCGTTTGCCGCGGCGCCGCATGTCACCACGCTGGAACTGGTGAACAACCGCCTGATCCCGAACGCGATGGAACCGCGCGCCTCGATCGGCGACTACGATTCCGGCACCGGCGACTACAAGCTTTACACCACCTCGCAGAACCCGCACCTGACGCGGCTTCTGATCGCGGCCTTCGTGATGGGCATTCCGGAAAACAAGCTGACCGTGATCGCGCCCGACGTGGGTGGCGGCTTCGGCTCGAAAATCTATCACTACGGCGAGGAAGCGGTGGTGCTGGCCGCCGCCAAGAAGCTGAACCGCCCGGTGAAATGGGTGGCGGAACGGTCGGAAAGCTTCCTGTCCGATGCGCATGGCCGCGATCACGTCACCACGATCCAGTTGGCCACCGACATGGAGGGCAACTTCCTGGCCCTGCGGACCGAGACGTTGGCCAACGTCGGCGCCTACCTGTCGAACTTCTCGACGGCGACGCCGACCTTCCTGCACGGCACCCTGATGGCCGGGCCCTACCGCACACCGCTGGTCTATGTGAACGTCAAGGCGGTGTTCACCAACACCGCGCCGGTCGATGCCTATCGCGGCGCAGGCCGCCCCGAGGCGACCTTCTCGATCGAGCGGGTCGTTGACAAGGCGGCGCGCGAGCTGGGGATCGACCCGTTCGAGATCCGGCGCAAGAACTTCATCCGGCCCGACCAGTATCCCTACACCACGCCGGTCGGACTGGTCTATGACACCGGCAACTACGGCGCGACACTCGACAAGCTGATCGAGATGATCGACCTGAAGGGCTTCGAGGCCCGCAGGGCCGAAAGCGCGAAACGCGGCAAGCTGCGCGGGTTGGGGCTGTCGACCTGGATCGAGGCCTGCGGCATCGCGCCCTCGCACCTCGTCGGCGTGCTGGGCTCGCGCGTCGGGCTTTACGATGCGGCGACCGTGCGGGTGAACGCGACCGGCAACATCTCTGTCATGGTTGGCGCGCACAGCCACGGCCAGAGCCATGAGACGGTCTTTGCCCAGATCGTGTCCGACAAGTTGGGCATCCCGGCCGCCTCGGTCGACATCGTGCACGGCGACACCTCGAAGATCCCGTTCGGCATGGGCAGCTACGGCTCGCGCAGCCTTGCGGTCTGCGGCACGGCGATGGTGAAGGCGCTCGACAAGATCATCGCCAAGGGCAAGAAGATCGCGGCCCACATGCTCGAAGCCTCGGAAAGCGACATCGTGTTCGAGGACGGTTCCTTCACCGTGGCGGGCACCGACAAGGCCAAGACCTTCGGCGAGATCGCCTTCTCGGCCTATGTGCCGCACAACTACCCGCTGGAAACGCTGGAACCGGGGCTGGAGGAAACCGCGTTTTACGACCCGGCCAACTTCACCTATCCCGCCGGCGCCTATGCCTGCGAGGCCGAGGTCGATCCCGACACCGGCAAGGTCACCATCTGCTCGTTTGCGGCGGCCGACGATTTCGGCAACGTGATGAACCCGATGGTGGTCGAAGGTCAGGTGCACGGCGGCGTGGCGCAAGGCATCGGGCAGGCGCTGCTGGAACTCGCGGTCTACGACGAGAACGGGCAACTGCTGACCGGCAGCTACATGGACTATGCGATGCCGCGCGCCGACGATCTGCCGAACTACCAGACCGACCATTCCTGCAACACGCCCTGCACCCACAACCCCTTGGGCGCCAAGGGCTGCGGCGAGGCGGGGGCGATCGGCTCGCCGCCTGCCGTGGTGAACGCGGTGATCGACGCGCTGCAGCGCGGTGGCCACAAGGTGACGCATATCAACATGCCGCTCAGCCCGTCCCGGGTCTGGGCCGCGATCCAAGCGGCGTAAGGAGGAGAAGCCATGTACGCATTCGAATTCAAGCGGCCCGCGACGCTCGCGGAGGCCGTCGAGGCGATGGGGGCGGAAGAGGCGCAGGCGCTGGGCGGTGGCCAGACCCTGATCCCGACGCTGAAACAGCGGCTGGCCGCGCCCGCCGTGCTGGTCAGCCTGAACGGCATCGCCGAGATCAAGGGCATCTGCACCGATGACGCCGGGCGGGTCTGCATCGGCGGCGGCACCACCCACGCCGCGGTGGCGGCAGGGGCGGGGGCCTATCCGGCGCTGGCCGCGCTGGCGGGCGGCATCGGCGATCCGGCGGTGCGCAATCGCGGCACCATCGGCGGCAGCCTCGCCAACAACGACCCCTCGGCCTGCTATCCGGCCGCGGTGCTCGGTTCTGGCGCGACGATCGTCACCAATACGCGCCAGATCGCGGCGGATGACTACTTCCAGGGCATGTTCACCACCGCGCTGGAACCCGGCGAGATCATCACCGAGGTGCGCTTTCCGGTGCCGACGCGCGCGAACTACCAGAAGTTCGTGCAGCCCGCGTCACGCTTTGCGCTGGTGGGGGTGTTCGTGGCGCAGTTCAAGGACGGCGTGCGGGTGGCTGTCACCGGCGCCTCGTCGGGCGGGGTGTTCCGCTGGACGGCGGCGGAAAAGGCGCTGTCGGGCACCTTCTCGGCTTCGGCGGTGGCCGGGCTGAAAGCCTCGGCGGATGATCTGATCGCCGACATCCACGGCGGTGCCGCGTATCGCGCGCATCTGATCGGGGTGCTGACCGGGCGGGCCGTTGCCGCCTGCTGACGCATGAGAACGGGGCGGGCGCATCACCGCGATGCGCCCGCCCCGATCATTGCAAGGCCGGGGTGGCGAAACCCCACCGCGTCGGCTTGCGGGAAGCCGTGCTATGTGTCGGCAATGGCGCCATCATCCGCGCGGCGCCCGAGACCGGAGTGATGACGGCGGGGAGCGGACCCGGAAAGGGCGTTTGCAATGACCGAACCAGACCTTCACGCCAGACTGGCGGCGCTTGGCACGCAACTTTCGGCGGCCGAGGCGCGGCTGCAACGCACGGCGTCGGCGGATGCCGGTCACGTCGCCACCAACCGCGAATTGCGCGACCGCTATGCCGCCCTGTCCAAACAGGTCGACCAGGAGGACGCGACGGCCGCGAGCCACGGCCACCATGTCACCGATCTGGAGCATTCGGTCCGGATGTGGGTCGATCAACTGGTCGATGAAAAGCCGTGATCGGCGGCGGCGGCACTTTGGCCCTGTCTAGCGAATACGGGTCCAGACCGAGGTTTCGCCGAAGATCGGCAGCAGCAGGAAGGCGCGCACCTGCAGGGTTCCGTCCGCCGCGATCGACATGCTTGCCAGGTAGTTGATGCCGTCCTCCGGATTGTAGACCCGGCCGCCGCCCCAGCCGCCGGTTCCGTCCGGTTTCAGGTGGTCGAAGACTTCCAGCCCAAGCAGCGGTCGCGCCCGCAGGGCCGGGTCGGGGTTCATCAGATCGACAATCGGACGGTCGGCAGCGTCGTCCGGCCATCTGAACCACACGAGTTTGCCGCAGAGCGCCGCGCCGCACAGATAGATCTGGACCTCGAGCCGACCGCTCGGGTCGCGCCAGATCCCTGCGGGGGTCGAGTCGGCGGACCATGCCGTCCACCCCACCACCAGCGCCAGAGGCAAGGCAAGAATGACCTTCGGCAGACGCATCTGAATCCGGTGCCTTTCCCCAAAGCCGCGCGACTCTCTGACAGCTTTGGGAAATAAACGGCGGCGGAAGGATTCGGTAGATGTTTTCCGCGCGGCTGCACGATGATTGCCGACCCGGATCCCCCGGATGCGCCGCCAGCCGTTCAGCCCTGCGCGGCCAGGTAGGCGGCGCAACCGGTCAGGGCGGCGTAATCGTCCTCGATGATCCAGACCGGGAAATTCTGCATGAAGCCGGCAAAGCGGCCCTTGTCGCGGAACGCCTCGGTGAAGCCGAGCGGTCCGAGATGCGCGGTGAAGGCGCGCGCCACACCGCCAATCAGGAAGATGCCGCCGAACGGCAGGTGGGTCAGCGCGAGATTGCCGACCTCTGCGCCGAACAGCCGGACGTAAAGCCGCGCGGTCTCCAGTGCCAGCGGGTCGCTTCCGCCATCAAGTGCCGCCATGATCTCGGCCGCGGATTTCTCGCCGGGCGAGCCTGCCTCGGCCGAGACCCAGGCGTAAAGTCGTTCCAGCCCACGGCCCGAAAGCACATCCTCGACCCCCGGAAAGCCATGCGCAGTCTCGACGAACTGGGCCAGGCGAAGGTCGGCCGCGGTGCGGATCGGCATGTTGATATGGCCGCATTCCGAGGCGGCGACGATCCGTCCGCCCGGCGCCTCGTGCACCGGTGCGGCGTTGAAGCCGGTGCCGGCGCCGATCACCAGTTTGGAGGCATGCGGGGGCGCCACCGGCCCCTCGATCACCGGGCGCAGGGTTTCGGGTGCCAGCGCCCCCAGCGCGTGGCCCTGCGCCTGCAGGTCGTTCAGGATCGCCACCCGTTCCGCCCCGGTCGCGCGCGACAGCATGGCAGGGTCGATGGTCCAGTCGAGGTTGGTCATATGCGCCACGCCATCGCGCACCGGCCCCGCCGCCGCAACGCAGGCGCCCGCGCAATCGACGCCGCCCTCTTCGTCGATATAGCGGCGCAGCACGGTTTCCAGCCCCGGAAACTCGGCATTGCGGTAGCGCCGGATCGTTGCGGGCAGCAGGCGCCGCCCCTCGGCCAGCGCGACGCGGGTGTTGGTGCCCCCGATATCGGCGACGAGCGAGCGGGTGTTGGCGGGGAGGGGCATCAGGCTCTCCGATGGTGTTTGCGCGCGGGCGCGCGGGTCTCTAACGCGCCAAGGCGCGGGCGAGCGCGTGATAGGACGCTTTCGGGGTGCGCTGCAAGGTTTCGAAATCGACATGAATCAGGCCGAAGCGTTTCTCGTAGCCCAGCGACCACTCGTAATTGTCCATCAGCGACCAGCAGTAATAGCCCGCCACCGGCACGCCCTCGGCAATTGCGCGGCGGACCTGTGCCAGATGCGCGTCGATGTAGTCGATGCGGGCCTGATCGTTGACGGCGCCGTTCACGAGCACATCGGCGTTCGCCATGCCGTTTTCGGTGATGTAAAGCGGCAGGCCGTGGGTGTAGTCGGTGTGCACGCGGGTCAGGAAGTCGTGCAACCCCTCGGGGTAGATCTCCCACCCCATCTGGGTTTTCGGCAGCGGGCCGGGCACCTCGGCATAGGCGGGCCAGGGGCCGTCGCCGGGGCCGATCAGCTTGCGGGTGTAGTAGTTCAGGCCGACCCAGTCGACCTTGGCGCCGATGGTGGGAAAGTCGTCCTGCCAGCCCGCGGGCATGTGCGGCAACAGCCCCTCCAGCGCCTCGGCGGGGTAGTCGCCCTTGAACATGCCTGACAGGAACCAGCGGTTGTAGATCGCGTCATAGCGCGCGGCGGCGGCGGCGGCTTCGGGCGAGGCGTCGGCGGGGCTGACGTGCTCGAAGTTGCAGACCGCACCAAGGTTGGTCAGGCCGAGCCCGCGCATCGCCTCGATGGCGCGGCCGTGCGCCAGCAGGACGTGGTGCATCGCCCGCGCGGCGGCGCGGATGTCGCGCAGCCCCGGCGCGTGGATGCCCATGAAGTGCGACAGCCAGGCGATGCACCAGGGTTCATTGATCGTGGCGGTGGACCAGACGCGGTCGCCGATGCGGCCCATGATGATTTCGGTGAAGTCGGCGAACCAGCCCGCGATGTCGCGGTTGTGCCAGCCGCCAAGGTCGGCCAGCGCCGAAGGCAGTTCCCAATGATAAAGCGTTGCCGCAGGTTTCAACCCGCGTTCCAGCAGCCCATCGACCAGACGGTCGTAGAAGTCGAGCCCCTCGGCATTCACCGCCCCGCGCCCTTCCGGCAGCACCCGCGCCCAGGAGGTGGAGAAGCGATAGGTGTCGAAATTTCCGGCTTTCAGAAGGTCGAGGTCTTCGCCCATCCGGTGATAGTGGTCGCAGGCTACGGCGCCGTTTTCGGCGCGCACCACGTTGCCGGGGGTGGCGGCGAAGCTGTCCCAATGCGTCGGGCCCGCGCCGCCGAAGCTGTGCCCCTCGATCTGGTAGCTGGAGGTGGCGGCCCCGAACTGGAAACCGGCCGGAAAATCGGCGCGTGTGAAGGTCATGGTCATCCTTTGGTCGGGGCCGGGCCGGTGGACAGCCCGACCATCAGCTCGGCTTCGAACATGCGGGTCTGCGGGTCGTGGCCGGGGTTGGCGATGTTGTCGAGCAGCATCTCGGCCACCTGTCGGCCCGCCTCGCGCACCGAGGATCGGGTGGCGGTGAAGATCGGCACGTCATCGCCGTTGCGCAGATAGCTCAGGTCGTCGTCATGCGTGATCAGCGACACGTCGCGACCCAGCTTCAGCCCGCGATCTTCCAGCGCGCGCCGCACGCCGATGGCGATGATCATCGAGGACACCAGGAAGGCCGTCGGCGGATCGGGCAGCGCCAGCATGGCCAGCGCGGCGCGGTGGCCGTAGGTTTCGGTCATCTCGTCGGATCGCATCAGCGCCGGGTCGATCACCAGACCGCGCGCCGCCAGCGCCTGTTCATAGCCGGACCTGCGGCGGATCGCGAAATCCATGTACTCCAGCCCGTTGACCAGCGCGATCCGGCGATGGCCGAGGTCCAGCAGGAACTCGGCCGCGCGCCGGAACGCGCGGCGGTTGTTCACGTCGAGCCAAGAATAGGCCTCGGGCGCCCCCGTGGCGCGGCCGTGCACGACGAAGGGCAAGCCGATCTCGTGCAGCAGGGCAATGCGCGGGTCCGCGGCCTTCGGGGCGTGGACGATGATGCCGTCGACCGTGCCGCGGCTTTTCATCTCGCGGTAGGCGCGCGCCTCCTCGGCGTCGTTCACTACGGTCAGCAGCATGTCATAGCCCATGCGCGAATAGGTCTCGCCCGCGCCCGCGATGAAGTCGGCAAAGATCGGGTTCACAATCTCGTGCTTGGTGGACACGGTGATGACGTGCCCGATCGCCATCGCCCGCCCGGTCGCAAGTTGGATCGCGCGGGCATTGGGGCGGTAATTGTGGCGCTTGGCTGCCGCCACCACCCGCTCGCGCGTGACCTCGTTGACCTCGGGGTAGCCGTTCAGCGCCCGGCTGACCGTGGTGGGGGAAAGCCCGAGCTTGCTGGCCAGTTCCTTCAGATTCATCGGGCGGGGGGGTCCAAAGCGGTTTGAAGTTCAAGGGACTGTAACCATCGCGGGGGATGGCGTCAAAAGCATTCGCAACCGGCAAACCATGCTGCATATGCGAAAAGATGATGCAAAGCGCGAAGGCTTTCTCGTTCGGATTGACTCGCACGGGGGGATCGGCGACGTTGAGGAACCCAAAGCGGTTTGGAAATGATTCCAGGCGGCGTGGTAATGAGGGATGCGCGTTCCAAGCGCGCTAAACCGGGAGGAGAGTTCATGTTAGGGAAGCTTTTGTCGGCGGCCGCGGGTCTCGCGCTTGTCGCCGGGGCGGCTTCGGCCGCCGATCTGAAATTCGCGCCGGGCAGCGATCCGCAGAAGTTCCACTGGGACAGCTACGACGCCTTTGCCAAGTCCCACAAGCTCGACGGCCAGACGCTGACGATCTTCGGGCCGTGGCGCGGCGAGGATCAGACGCTGTTCGAAAGCGTGCTGGCCTATTTCACCGCGGCGACCGGGGTGAAGGTGAACTACTCGTCGTCGGAAAACTACGAGCAGCAGATCGTCATCGACACCCAGGCGGGCAGCCCGCCCAACATCGCGATCCTGCCGCAGCCCGGCCTGATCCAGGATCTGGCCTCCAAGGGCTTCGTGCAACCGCTTCCGGCCGACACCAAGCAGTGGATTCTCGACAACTACGCCGCCGGCCAAAGCTGGGTGACGCTGTCGACCTTCAAGGACAAGGACGGCACCGCCAAGGTGATGGCCTTCCCGTTCAAGATCGACGTGAAATCGCTGGTCTGGTATTCGCCGGGCAACTTCAAGGACGCGGGCTACACCATCCCGAAGACCTTTGAAGAGCTTGAGGCGCTGACCAAGAAGATCGTGGCCGACGGCGGCACGCCGTGGTGCATCGGTCTGGGGTCGGGCGGTGCGACCGGCTGGCCTGCGACAGACTGGGTGGAAAACCTGCTGCTGATCCAGCAACCGCCGGAAGTCTATGACGGCTGGGTCGACAACTCGGTGAAGTTCACCGATCCGCGCGTCGTCGAGGCGATCAAGACCTTCGGCGAGTTCGCCCTGAACGACAAATACGTCGATGGTGGCGTCAAGGCGGTGGCGACGACCGACTTCCGCGACAGCCCGAAGGGGCTCTTCACCTCGCCGCCGAAGTGCTACATGCACAAGCAGGCCTCGTTCATCCCCTCGTTCTTCCCGGATGGCACGAAGCTGGGCACCGATGCCGACTTCTTCTACTTCCCGCCCTATGCCAGCAAGCCCGAACTGGGCAAGCCGGTCGAGGGCGCGGGCACGCTGGTGTTCATCACCAAGGACAACCCGGCGGCCGACGCCTTCATGGACTTCCTGAAGACGCCGATCGCCAGTGAAGTCTGGATGGCGCAGACCTCGTTCCTGACGCCGCTGAAGACGGTGCACACCGAGGCCTATGCCAACGCGACGATGGCGAAGGAAGGCCAGATGCTGCTGGACGCGACCACCTTCCGCTTTGACGGGTCGGACCTGATGCCGGGCAAGATCGGCGCGGGCGCCTTCTGGACCGGGATGGTCGATTACGTCGGGGGCAAATCCGCTGAAGACACCGCCGCGGAAATCCAGAAAGCCTGGGACGGCCTGAAGTAAGCCACCGCACCTGCCGGGGGCGCGCCACTTGCGCCCCCGGTGACTGACGGCCGATGCGCGGGGGGCGCACCGGAGGCGGCGTGCTCGCGCCCCGCCATCACCGTGACGCAAGGGGAGATGCGGCATGCTTCAGCAGCTTATGACAGCGGGCCTGACGATCGTCGTCGGGATCACGGCGGCCTTCGGCTACTTCTACGGCTCCAACATCCTGCTGGACATGGTGTTTCCCGCCCGGGCGCCGGGCGACCGCGGCACCCGCAACATTCGCATCACCGCCGCGATCCGGCCCTGGCTCTTTGTCGGGCCTGCGGTGCTGGCGCTGACGCTTTACCTGGTTTACCCGGTTGTCGCCTCGATCTGGCTCAGCTTTCACGGCCGCGACGGGCAGGAGTTCGTCGGGTTCAAGAACTACCTCTGGTTCGTCGAAGACAGCCGCATCCGCGCGGCGTTCCTGAACAACCTGCTGTGGTTGCTGGTGGTGCCCGCCGCCTCGACCTTTCTCGGGCTGGTGACTGCGGCGCTGACCGACCGCATCTTCTGGGGCAACGTCGCGAAAAGCCTGATCTTCATGCCGATGGCGATTTCCTTCGTCGGCGCCACGGTGATCTGGAAATTCGTCTACGACTACCGTGCGGCGGACCAGACCCAGATCGGTCTGTTGAACGCCCTCGTCACCTGGTTCGGCGGCGCACCCGAGGCCTGGATCACGGTGCCGTTCTGGAACAACATCTTCCTGATGATCATCCTGATCTGGATTCAGACCGGCTTCGCGATGGTCATCCTGTCCGCCGCGCTGCGCGGCATCCCCGAGGAAACCATCGAGGCCGCGGTGCTGGACGGCGCCAACGGGTTGCAGATCTTCTTCCGCATCATGGTGCCGCAGATCTGGACGACCATCGCGGTGGTCTGGACCACGATCACCATCACCGTGCTGAAGGTGTTCGACATCGTCTATGCGATGACCAACGGGCAGTGGGATACCGACGTGCTGGCGAACGAGATGTATGTCTGGATGTTCGAAGGCGGCGGCGACTATGGCCGCGGCGCGACCATTGCCATCATCATCATGATCCTGGTGATCCCGATCATGGTCTGGAACATCCGCAACGCGCGGCGCGAAATGGAGGGTCACTGAGATGCTGGGCATAGGAGGCCGCAAATCCCCGCTGGTCTGGGTGGTTCACCTGTCGGTGCTGCTGCTGGTTGTGCTTTGGACCCTACCCACGGCGGGGCTGTTCATCACCTCGCTGCGCACCGCCGACCAGATCACCGTGTCCGGCTGGTGGACGGCGCTGTCGAGCGCCGAACAGAATTCGGTCACCCGTACGCCGGACGGCTCGGCGCAGACCCAGGTGGGCGACCGCTATGTGATCGCGGGCAATGTGCTGGACCACGGCGGCACCGTGGTGGCCTTTGGCCGCACCAGCCTGAAGCCCGCGCAGTTCAAGCCGGGCGAGGTGGCCGACCTTGGCGACGGCGTCACGCTGAGCGTGAAGGCCGACGGCAGCTATGAGCTTTCGGGCCCGGCCAAACTCGACGGCGGCCAGCGCATCTTCTACACCGCGCGGACGCCGCCCGCCTTCACGTTCAGCAACTACACCCATGTGCTCAGCGCGAACGGCATGTTGCGCGCCTTCATGAATTCGCTGACGGTGGCGGTGCCCTCGACCGTGATCCCGATCCTGATCGCGGCCTATGCCGCCTTCGCGCTGGCCTGGATGCCGTTTCAGGGCCGCTCGTTGCTGATCGCGATCATCGTCGGCCTGCTGGTCGTGCCGCTGCAAATGTCGCTGATCCCGATCCTGACGCTTTACAATGACATCGGCAAGGCGACGGCGGTGAATCTGCACGGGACCATCGGCACGATCATGCAGGTGTCCGGGCTTGGGCAGGTCTCCGATGACGGCACCCAGATCGGGTTGAACCCGAAAAGCTATCTGGGCGTCTGGCTCGCCCATACCGGGTTTGGCCTGCCGCTGGCGATCTTCCTGCTGCGCAACTACATGGTCGGCCTGCCGCGCGAGATCATCGAAAGCGCGCGCGTGGATGGCGCGACGGACTTCCAGATCTTCACCCGGATCGTGCTGCCGCTGTCGTTTCCGGCGCTGGCCAGTTTCGCGATCTTCCAGTTCCTCTGGACCTGGAACGACCTGCTGGTGGCGACCGTGTTCCTCAGCCACCAGCAGGATTCGCTGGTGATGACCGGCAAGCTGAAAGACCTGCTCGGCTCGCATGGCGGCGATTGGGAGATTCTGGCGGCCTCGGCCTTCGTGTCGATCTCGGTGCCGCTGCTGGTCTTCTTCGCGCTGCAGAAATACCTCGTGCGCGGTCTGCTGGCCGGCTCGGTGAAATGACGGAATGACGATGAACAAGACCACGACCAACGACTGGTGGCGCGGCGCGGTGATCTATCAGATCTATCCGCGCAGCTATCAGGACAGCAACGGCGACGGGGTGGGTGATCTTGCGGGCATCACCGACCGGCTGGCCCATATCGCGGCGCTGGGCGCCGATGCGATCTGGATCAGCCCGTTCTTCACCTCGCCGATGAAGGACTTCGGCTACGACGTCAGCGATTACTGCGATGTCGATCCGCTGTTCGGCAGCCTCGCCGACTTCGACGCGCTGATGACGCGGGCGGGGGAACTGGGGCTGAAGGTGATGATCGACCTCGTGCTCAGCCACACCTCGGACCAGCATCCCTGGTTCAAGGAGAGCCGGGCGGACCGCACCAACCCCAGGGCCGACTGGTACGTCTGGGCCGATCCCAAGCCGGATGGCACGCCGCCGAACAACTGGCTGTCGGTCTTCGGCGGGTCATCCTGGGCCTGGGATGCGCGGCGCGAACAGTATTTCCTGCACAACTTCCTGACCTCGCAGCCCGACCTGAACTTTCATTGCGGCGCGGTGCAGGAGGCGCTGCTGGATGTGGTGCGCTTCTGGCTGAAGCGCGGGGTCCACGGCTTCCGCCTCGATACGATCAACTTCTACATCGCCGACAAGTACTTGCGCGACAATCCTTCGCTGCCGAAAGAACTGCGCAACGATTCCATCGCGCCGAGCGTGAACCCCTATAACCACCAGCTCCACCTCTTTGACAAGAACCAGCCGGAAAACCTTGATTTCCTGCGCAGATTCCGCGCCGAGCTTGATCCCTACAACGCCGCCGCGGTGGGCGAGGTCGGGGATGCGCAGCGCGGCCTGGAGATCATGGCCGAATATACCTCGGGCGGCGACAAGGTGCAGATGTGCTACCCGTTCGAGATGCTGCAACCCAAACAGTTGACGGCGCAGGCGGTGGCAGAGACCTTCGCACGGTTGGAAAAGGCCGCGCCGGATTTCTGGCCGTGCTGGGCCTATTCCAACCACGACGTCGTGCGCCACGTCACGCGCTGGAACCTTTCCGACGCTGCAGCAAGGCTTTACACGACGCTGTTGATGTGCCTGCGCGGGTCGGTCTGCCTTTATGAGGGCGAGGAACTGGGCCTGCCCGAGGCCGAGATCGCCTTCGAAGACCTGCAAGACCCCTATGGCATCGAGTTCTGGCCCGAGTTCAAGGGTCGTGACGGCTGTCGCACGCCGATGGTCTGGTCGCACGGGCCGAACGGCGGGTTTTCGGCCGCCAAGCCCTGGCTGCCGGTGGCGGCCGAGCATCTGCCGATGGCGGTGTCGGAACAAGTGCGCGATCCGGGCTCGATGCTGCACCACTATCGCAGCGCGGTGGCGCTGCGCCACGCGCATCCGGCGCTGGTGGCGGGCACATCGGACGCGATGCAGGCCGATGGCGATGTGCTGCGTTTTGCGCGCCGCGCGGGCGGTGAGGTCATCTTCTGCGCCTTCAATCTGGGCGACAGGACCGTGCAGGTAACGCTGCCCGAGGGGACGTGGTCGGCGCTTGGCGTCGATCTCGGGGCGGTGGAAAAGATCAGCGGGAACACGGTCGCGTTGTCGCCCTGGCAGGCATGCCTGGCGCGGCGGCAGACCTGAGGGGAGGGACGGAACGTGGCCGATTTGATCATGACGGACATTGCCAAGGCCTATGGCGAGGTCAAGGTGCTGTCGAACATCAACCTCGACATCAAGCAGGGCGAGTTGATCGTGTTCGTCGGCCCCTCGGGCTGCGGAAAATCGACGCTGCTCAGGATGGTGGCGGGGCTGGAAAGCATCACCTCCGGCACGCTGTCGATCGACGGGCGGGTGGTGAACGAGGTGCCACCGGCGCAACGCGGCATCGCGATGGTGTTTCAGAGCTATGCGCTTTACCCGCACATGACGGTGCGCGACAACATGGCCTTTGCGCTGAAGATCGCGAAGAAATCGCACGCCGAGATCACCGCGGCGGTCGACAAGGCCGCGAAGGTGCTGCAACTGACGCCCTACCTCGACCGGCTGCCCAAGGCGCTGTCGGGTGGTCAGCGCCAGCGCGTCGCCATCGGCCGCGCCATCGTGCGCGACCCCAAGGTCTATCTGTTCGACGAACCGCTCTCGAACCTTGACGCGGCGCTGCGGGTGGCGACAAGGATCGAGATCGCGCAGTTGAAGGAGCAGATGCCGGAATCGACGATGATCTACGTCACCCACGACCAGGTCGAGGCGATGACGCTGGCCAGCCGCATTGTCGTGCTGGCGGGCGGCGGGATCAGCCAGGTCGGCACCCCGCTGGACCTTTACGAGCGCCCCGAGAACGAGTTCGTGGCGCAATTCATCGGCTCGCCCGCGATGAACCTGCTGCCGGGCGAGATTGTCGAGACCGGGCCGGAGACGGTGGTGAAACTGTCGGTCGGCGGCCTCGTGCATTGCGCCATCCCGACGCGGGCGACCGACAAGGGTCTGAAGGTGAACGTTGGCGCGCGGCCCGAGGACATGGTGCCGACCGAGGCCGAGGAGCATCTGTTCGAGGGCACCGTCGGCATTTCCGAGGCACTAGGCGAGGTGACGCTGCTCTACTTCGACCGGAAGGGAGAGGCGGCGCAGGTGATCGCCAAGCTGCCGGGCATCCACGCCAACCTGCGGCACAAGACGGTGCGGTTGGCCGCCGACCCGAAGAAGATTCACCTGTTCTCGAACGGCCGCTCGCTGCTTTACCGCTGAGCGCGCGGGGCGTTGACAGCGGCGCGGAGCGGGCGCAATCCTTGGGCGAAGTCCGCGCGCGGGGGCGCCTTTTGCCCCCCGCACCCCGGCGCGCGCTTTGCCCTGCCGGTCATGGGACCGCACCGGGGCATGAGCCGGAAAGGTGAGAACGATGGCCAAAGGTCAGATCCGCACGAACAAGGAAGCCAAGAAGCCGAAGAAGGAAAAGCCGAAGGTGCTGGCCACCGCCGGCATGGCCGCCGTGGTGACCAACACCGCGTCGCGGTTGAATGACGCGCAGAAGGGCAAGAAGTAGCCTTCAGGCGGCGGCGGGTGCCGGGAGCCTGCCCCGGCGAAGGCCGGGGGCGCTGCCCCCGGACCCCCGGGATATTTTCAGACCGAAAGGATAGGAGGCGCCGGGCTAGCGTCCATGCTGTCTGGCATGGAAGATGAAGCCGAGGAGGTTCAGCAGCACCTGCGCCGCGAGGATGGCGGTGGAGCCGCTGTGGTCGTAGTCGGGTGCGACCTCGACCAGATCGACGCCGACGATCTCATGTGTGTTCGCGGCGCCTTGCAGGATTTCCAGCACCTCGTAGTAGAGAAAGCCGCCGTGGCTGGGGGTGCCGGTGCCCGGCGCGATCGAGGGGCAGAAGCCGTCGATGTCGATCGTCACATAAAGCCGCGCGCCCTTGGGGATGCGGGCCAGCACACCCTCGACCCCGAGCGCGCGGACCTGACGCACCGAGAGGATATCGTCGCCCATCGCGCGGGCGGCCTCGTAGCCGTCGCGCGCGGTGGAGGAGACGTTGCGGATGCCGAGCGCGGTGATGCCGGTGACATGGGCCTGTTCGGCGGCGCGGCGCATCGGGTTGCCGTGGCCGTGGCGCACGCCGTGGCGGACATCGACGAAATCCAGATGCGCGTCGATCTGCAGGATGTGGATCGGGCCGCGCCCGGCGAAAGCGTGGATGCAGGGGATGTTCACCGAGTGGTCGCCGCCGATCACCACCGGCAGGGCGCCCGCGTCGAGGATGGCGCGCACGCCGGTTTCGATGTTGGCGTGGCTTTGTTCGGTGTCGGTGTGGATGATGTCGGCGTCGCCGATGTCGACGATGGTGACCTCGGGGCCGAGGTAGGTCACATCATCCTCGTGGTCATAGGCGCCGGCATGGCCGAAGGAGAAGAGGGTGGAGGCTTCGCGCACCGCGCGCGGGCCAAAGCGGGCGCCGGCGCGGAACTGGGTGCCGAAGTCGAACGGCGCGCCGAGGATCGCGGCGTCGGCCTTGATCTGCGACCAGTCCTCGACATAGCGGCGCTTGCCGAAGGTGGCGATGCCGACGAAGGGCAGGTTCAGTCGTCCGGTCTCGTAGCCGTGGGCCATGCTTGGGTCTCCTTCTCGCTGGGCGCCATCGTTTCGACCGAGGAGGATTCGGGCAAGAGGTCACGCATCCCGGCGATCAGATCGGCGAGCCGCACGGCGGCGGGCGACAGCGGGTTGCCGGTCAGGGTCGCCAGCACCACCGGTTCGCCCGGCCCGGCATCGGCCAGTGCCCGGGTGACCAGCGCGCGCCCGTCGGCGCTGCGGTCGGTGGCGGGGCGGGTGTAGCTGAGGCCGATGCCGAGGCCGTTGGCGGCGAGGCTGCGCATCAGGTCGAGCGTCGGCGCGCGATGGCCGATCTGCGGGGCAAGGCCACGGTCGGCGAAAAGGCGGCGCATGTGGCCAAGGCTGAGGCCCTGATCGGTCAGGATCAGCGGCTGGTTCGCGAGGTCGTCCAGCGTCAGGCGCGCGCGCCCGGCCAGCGGGTGATCGGCGGCGAGCACCGCATGGGGCGCCACCCGGGCCAGCAGGTGCCGCGCGATCCCGGCATCAAGGCCGAGGTCGTAGGTCACGGCCAGGTCGATGCGGCCGCCGCGCAGGGCGGCGATCAGCGGCTCGAAGCCGAGCACCTGCGGCGCCAGGCGCAGATCGGGCGCAGCGGCGGCGAGACGGCGCAGGAGCGGGGCGAGGACCACGGGCGCCAGATCCTCGAAGCAGGCGAAGGGCACCGGGGCGGATTGGGTCGCCTCGCCTGCGACAAGGCGGCCGAGGGCGGCAAGCTGCGCCGCCGCCGCGTCGAGGAAATCGCGTCCGAACGAGGTCGGCGCGATCGGCCCGCCGCTGCGGCGCAGGAAGAGCGGCCGGCCCAGATGCGCCTCCAACTGGCCGAGCGCGACCGACAGCGCGGGCTGCGAGACATGCAGCGCCTCGGCGGCCGCCGTGACGCCGCCGTGCTGGGCGATGGCGACGGCGTATTCAAGCTGGCGGAGAGTGATGGATAGGGGCACGCTATGGCGCACGTTGAGAAGTATTATTGGAATTTATGCCCCATCGCGGCCAAGGTCCATCCCGGCGCAACAGGAGGCCAGCATGGCGACGCAGGTGACGGACGAGATGATCGAGGCCTATCAGCGCGACGGGGTCGTGCTGGTGAAAGGGCTCTGGGCCGATCGGGTTGAGGTGATCCGCGCGGGGATCGAGCGCAACATGGCCGAACCCGGTCCCTACGGGGCCGAGAACCTGAAGCCGGGCGAGGGCGGGCGGTTCTTTGACGACTACTGCAACTGGACCCGCATCCCCGAGTTCGAAGAGGTGATCCGCCAGTCGGATGTGGCGGATGTGGCGGCGGCGCTGATGGGGTCTGCGCGGGTGCAGATGTTCCATGACCATGTGCTGGTGAAGGAGCCCGGCACCTCGAAGCCGACGCCCTGGCATCAGGACGGGCCTTATTACTTCGTTGGCGGGCGGCAGACGATCAGCTTCTGGTCGCCGATGGACCCGGTGCGCGAGGCCAGCCTGCGCTGCGTGGCGGGCTCCCATAAGTGGGAGCGCGAGGTGCTGCCGACGCGCTGGCTGTCGGAGACGAATTTCTACCCCGACCCCGAGAAGTACATGGCCGTGCCCGACCCCGACGCCGAGGGGATGGAGATCCGCGAGTGGGCGATGGAACCGGGTGACGCGGTGGCCTTCAACTACGGCACGCTGCATGGCGCGCGCGGCAACACCACGGGCAACCGGCGGCGGGCGTTTTCGCTGCGGCTGCTGGGCGACGACGTGGTCTATGTGGAACGGCCGGGCCGCACCTCGCCGCCCTATCCGGGCCACGGGATGCAGGCGGGCCAGCGGCTGCGCGAGGACTGGTTTCCCTATCTGCGCTGAGGGAAACCTTTGCGCCGCATTGCGCGGGGCGCGCGGAAAGGCCAGGGTCACCCCGCCGTGACAGGAGAGTGACCGATGAAGCCGTTCCGCCCGCAGCCGCGCCCCGCCTTCTGGAGCGCGACACCCCCCGCGATCTTTCCGCCACTGCTGGGGCTCCTGGGGCTTGGCCTCGCCTGGCGGCAGGGGCTGGGGGTGCTTGGCCAACCGGGCGATCTGGCCGAGGCGCTGCTGGGCGCTGTGACGCTGCTGGCGCTGTTCTGCTTTGTCGCCTACGGGGTCAAGGTGGCGCGCCGCCGCGGTGTGCTGGTGGAGGAGATGCGCACGCTGCCCGGACGAACCGGGCTTGCCGCAATGACGGGATCAGTGATGCTGCTCGCTTCGGTGGCGCTGCCTTACGGGTCGGATCTGGCGGCGGCGGTGCTCTGGCTGGGGCTCGGGCTGCACGCGGGGCTTGCACTCTTGCTGATCCGCCACCTTGTCACCGCGCCAGCGGCGCAGCGCCGGGTGACCCCGGCCTGGCACCTGAGCTTCGCGGGGTTCGTCATCGGCGCGCTGGCGGCGGTGCCGCTGGGGCTGATCCTGCTGGCGCAGGTCATCCTGGTCGCCACCCTGCTGGCCGCGCTGGCGATCTGGGCCGTCAGCGCGCTGCAGTTCGCGCGCGAGACGGTGCCCGCGCCGCTGCGCCCGTTGCTGTCGATCCACCTTGGTCCGGCGTGCCTCTTTACCATAGTCGCGGCCGGGCTGGGCTGGCCGTTGCTGGCTGCCGGGTTCGGGGCAGTCGCGGTGGCGCTGGCGCTGACCCTGCTGGCCGGGGCGCGCTGGATCACCGCGGCGGGCTTCTCGCCGCTTTGGGGCGCTTTCACCTTTCCGCTGGCGGCGCTGGCCAGTGCGGGCTTCGCGCTTGGCACGGTGGGGACGGGCGATGCGGGCCGCCTGCTGGGCGTGGCGGCGCTGATCCTGGCCAGTGGCGCGGTGCCCGCCATCGCCTACCGGGTGCTGCAACTCTGGGCCAAGGGCCAGCTTGGCCCGCGCACCGCCGCCGCCGTGGCCTGAGCGGCAATTCGCCCCTTTCCAAACCCCGCCACCCGTGAAATAGGGAACCGCCAAACGAAAGCTCCCAAGGAGACCCCCATGGAGATTCGCGAGGCTCTCACTTTCGATGACGTGCTTCTGGTTCCGGCTGCCTCTTCGGTGCTGCCGTCCGAGGCCGATACGGCGACCTTCGTGACGAAGGCGATCCGCATGAACATCCCCCTGCTCAGCTCGGCGATGGACACGGTGACCGAGGCGCGCATGGCGATTGCGATGGCGCAGGCGGGCGGGATCGGCGTGATCCACCGCAACCTCGGGCTGGAGGAACAGGCCGATCAGGTGCGCCGGGTAAAGCGGTTCGAGTCGGGCATCGTCTACAAGCCGATCACCCTGACCCCCGACCAGACGCTGGCCGACGCCAAGGCGTTGCAGGACCGCTACAACGTGACCGGCTTTCCGGTGGTGGATGAACGCGGCCGCGTGGTCGGCATCGTCACCAACCGCGACATGCGCTTTGCCAGCGACGACCGCACGCCGGTGCGGGTGATGATGACCTCTGACAACCTCGCCGTGTTGCAGGAGCCTGCCGATCTTGAGACCGCGAAAAGCCTGATGAAGGCGCGGCGGATCGAAAAGCTGCTGGTGACCGACGGGCAGGGCCGTCTGACCGGCCTCTTGACACTGAAGGACACCGAAAAGGCGGTGCTGAACCCGCACGCCTGCAAGGACGAACTGGGGCGGCTGCGCGTCGCCGCGGCATCGACCGTCGGCAATGCCGGCTTCGAGCGCAGTCAGGCGCTGATCGAGGCGGGGGTGGACATGGTGGTGATCGACACCGCGCATGGCCATTCCGAAGGCGTCGCGATGGCGGTGGAGCGGATCAAGAACTTCTCGAACTCGGTGCAGGTGGTGGCGGGCAACGTCGCCACCGCCGAGGCGACGCGGGCGCTGATCGGGGCGGGCGCCGATGCGGTGAAGGTCGGCATCGGTCCGGGTTCGATCTGCACCACGCGCATTGTCGCGGGCGTCGGCGTGCCGCAACTGACCGCGATCATGGATGCGGCGGGTGCGGCGGGCGACATCCCGGTGATCGCCGACGGTGGCATCAAGTATTCCGGTGATTTCGCCAAGGCGATCGCCGCGGGGGCGTCCTGCGCGATGGTCGGCTCGGCGATCGCTGGCACCGACGAAAGCCCCGGAGAAATCATTCTGTATCAAGGGCGTAGCTTCAAGAGTTACCGCGGAATGGGCAGCCTCGGCGCGATGGCGCGCGGCTCGGCCGACCGCTATTTCCAGAAGGACGCGGCGTCCGACAAGCTGGTGCCGGAAGGCATCGAGGGTCAGGTGCCCTACAAGGGTTCGGCCGCGGCGGTGATCCACCAACTGGTCGGCGGTCTGCGCGCCGCGATGGGCTACACCGGCAATGGCACGATCGCGCAGATGCGTGAGAATTGCCAGTTCGTGCGCATCACCGGCGCCGGGCTGAAGGAAAGCCATGTGCATGACGTCCAGATCACGCGCGAAAGCCCGAACTATCGCGTCGGCTGAGAAGGACGCAAGATCAATGGCTTCGACGGTAATGTTGAAGCAGGTGGCGCAATGACGCCGGGCGCCCGCATCGCGGCGGCGATCGGT
Organism: Solirhodobacter sp.; assembly: GCF_964715405.1. NCBI lineage: Bacteria > Pseudomonadati > Pseudomonadota > Alphaproteobacteria > Rhodobacterales > Paracoccaceae > Solirhodobacter > Solirhodobacter sp. Next base: position 44,388 of record NZ_CBAICG010000016.1, read on the forward strand.
ATTCTTGACCGCATCGTCGCCGGAACTCCGGCTGAACAGGCGCTGACCGGATGGGCGCGCGGCAACCGCTTCGCCGGGTCCGGCGACCGTGCCGCGATCCGCGATCACGTCTTCGATACGCTGCGCTGTCGGCGTTCCTTCGCGGCCCTCGGCGGGGCGGATACCGGGCGCGGGCTGATGCTCGGCGCCCTGCGCGCGTCGGGGGCCGATCCGGCCGCGCTGTTCACCGGCGAGGGCTATGCGCCGGCGCCGCTGACCGAGGCCGAAAAGTCATATCTTGGCATCGCGCTGACGCTCGATCCTCTGGTTGCGCTCGATTGCCCGGACTGGCTCGCCCCGGCCCTTCGTGACAGCCTGGGCGATGACTTCGCCGCGGCGATGGAGGCGCTGCGGCATCGTGCGCCGGTGTTCCTGCGTGTCAATCTCGCCCGCGTCGGGGTGGCTGATGCGGTCGCGGCGCTGGCGGTCGAGGGCATCCGGGCGAGGCCGCATCCGCTTGCGAAGACTGCGCTGGAAGTCACGGAAAACGCACGGAAAATACAGACAAGTGCGGCCTATGCCCAGGGCCTTGTGGAATTGCAGGATGCGGCCTCGCAGGCGGTCGTGGATCTGCTGCCGCTGGCCCCCGGCCAGCGCGTGCTCGACTATTGCGCGGGCGGCGGCGGCAAGACGCTGGCGATGGCGGCCCGCGCGCCGATCCTTGCCTTTGCGCATGACATCGACCCCGGCCGGATGCGCGACCTTCCGGCGCGGGCCGCGCGGGCCGGAACCACGGTGAAGCCGTTGACGACGGTCGAGTTGGACAGGACCGCCCTTTTCGATCTCGTGCTGGTCGATGCGCCCTGCTCGGGCAGCGGCAGTTGGCGCCGCGCGCCGGAGGCGAAGTGGCGGCTGACGCCCGGGCGGCTGGCGGACCTGATCCGGCTTCAGGCGGAAATTCTGATGGCGGCGTCAAAGCTTGTGGCGCCCGGCGGAATGCTGGCCTACGCGACATGTTCGCTGCTGGAGATAGAAAACCGGATGCAGATCTCGGGCTTCCTCGTCGCCGCGCCGGGCTGGCAGGTGGTGGCAGAGCGGCGGCTGACACCGCTCGACGGCGGTGACGGGTTCTTCATTGCAATCTTGAGGCGAATTAGAACTTGAAGTGATCACGCGGAAGGGGAAAGCTTCGGTCTTAATCACGGCTTAAGATTTTCGGGGGCCTATGACAGGGCAACCGAATCTGAAACGGAGCCTCATCGTGTCGAACCCGGCGCTGACCCGCCTGCCGCTGACCGATACCGCCGCGGGCCTTTGGGCCCGGCTCGGCTGGTTGCTGGCTCTTGCCGTCGGTTGCCTGGTGGCGGCCGCCCTGATGACCGAACCGTTCTCGCGGCTCATGCTGGCCTCGGGCGGGGGCGTGTTTCTCATTCTTGCGATCTTCATCGCCCTCGGGCGCGTGGTGCTGCGGCGGCGTCTGGCCACGCTGCGTCGACAGGTCGAGGCGCTGGTGGCCCATGACGCCGCGCCGACTTTCTGCACGGATTCCGTGGGCCAGATCGACTTCCAGAACGCCTCGGCCGGCGATCGCTTCGGCCCGCAGGGTGGCGAGACGCTGGTTCGCGCGATGGGAAACCTCTTCGCCAACCCCTCGGCGGTGATGTTCCGCCTGCAGTCCAAGGCGGCCGCGATCGGCGCCGCGCGCGAAGATGTGGTGACCCGGCGCGGCCATGCCCGCCTGTCGGTGCACCGGATCGGCGGGCGGCGGTTCCTGTGGCGGCTTGAGGAGATGCTTGAACGCAGCGCGCCCTCACGCGGGGCCGAGTCGCTGAGTCTTCCGATGATGGTCGCCTCCAAGGGCGGAACGATCCTGTTCATGAACGACGTGATGCGACGTCTCGTGGGGGGGCGTCCGAAGACGCTCGACCGGGTCTTTCGCCACCTGCCGCTACGGTCGGGGGAAGAGACCATCGTCACCGGCGCCGATGGTCCGCTCCGGGCGCTCGTCGCCGAGGTCGAGGGCGCGGGCGAGCGGCGGGAGATCTACCTGTTGACGGCCGCCGCAGCGGGCGAACGGTCGCTTGGCCCCACTGAGGCGGCGTTCGAGGAACTGCCTGTTGCGCTCGTCAGGCTTGACGCCGAGGGGACAGTGGAGCGTGCCAACCGGATCGCGCGCGATCTGCTGGCCGTCGCTCGGGAGGAAACCCCCCCGTTCACCGAATTGGTGGAGGGACTCGGCCGCCCGGTTGGCGATTGGCTCAAGGACGTGCTCGACGGTCGCGGTCCGTCGCGCGCCGAGGTGCTGCGGGCAACACGGCTCGAGGCCGATCGCTTTCTGCAGATATCGTTGCGCCGCACCGTCGACAACGGAACGCCCGGTGTTCTGGCCGTATTGAGCGATGCGACCGAACTCAAGACGCTCGAGGCCCAAGTGGCGCAGAGTCAGAAGATGCAGGCAATCGGCCAGCTTGCAGGCGGTGTCGCGCATGACTTCAACAACCTGCTGACCGCGATCTCGGGACACTGCGACCTGCTGCTGCTGCGGCATGAGCGCGATGACCCGGACTATGCCGATCTCGTCCAGGTGCACCAGAACGCCAACCGCGCCGCCAGCCTCGTGCGGCAACTGCTCGCCTTTTCGCGCAAGCAAACGCTCAAGCCCGAGGTCATCGACCTGCGCGAGACCCTCGGCGACCTCATGCATCTGCTGAACCGTCTCGTCGGCGAAAGGGTCACGCTGGTTCGCGGCTACGATGAGGCGCTTGATCCGATCCGGGCCGACAAGCGACAACTGGAACAGGTTCTGATGAACCTGATCGTGAACGCACGCGACGCCATGCCGGATGGCGGCCGTGTCTGGATCGAGACCGAAAACCGCACGCTGGCCGAAGACCTGCTGCGCGACCGGGCGGTGGTGCCGCGGGGCAGCTATGTCATCATCCGCGTCCGCGACGAGGGCACGGGCATTTCGCCGGAACGGCTGACCAAGATATTCGAACCGTTCTACACCACAAAGCGCCCTGGGGAAGGCACGGGGCTTGGCCTCTCGACCGCCTACGGGATCGTCAAGCAGACAGGTGGGTTCATCTTCGTCGACAGCATTCTTGGCACGGGCACGACCTTTTCGCTCTATTTCCCGGTCTTCGAGGGGCACATTGTCGATCAGACCGACGGCGCAACGACAAAGTCCGGGGTGCCTGATGGCCTGCCGAAGGGCGTCAACCTTCCAGAGCTACGTGTGGGTGAGGGTGTTGTGCTTCTGGTCGAGGACGAGGCTCCTGTGCGTGCCTTTGCCGCGCGCGCTCTTCGGCTGCGCGGCTATACCGTGCTCGAGGCTCAAAACGCGGAGGATGCGCTCGACATGCTGGCCGATCCCGACCTGAGGGTGGACGTCTTCGTGACTGACGTCATCATGCCCGGGATGGACGGACCAAGCTGGGTGCGCGAGGCGCTCAAGGAACGCCCCGAGGTGCGTGTGGTCTTCGTTTCCGGCTATGCCGAGGATTCGTTTTCCGAGACCCAGGCGCGCATCCCGAACTCTGTCTTCCTGCCGAAACCGTTTTCGCTGGGCGAGTTGACGGCGACGGTTCAGGGGCAGATCCATTGACCGATCCCCACCTTGCGCGGACGCAACACCGGCTGAAGACCGCCTGCGGACCGGGTGATGACGCGCTGCGGCGCTCTCCCGTCCCGCACTGTCCTTTGGTGCGGCCGCGACGACCGGGCCTGAGGCCAAATCTTCCTGGCAATCTCTTTGCTTCATCCAGCTGTCGCTTCGGCGGGGCGGGATCTCGCCGCGGGTCCGCCACGCCATGGGTGTCAGCCCGCGAGCAGGCGCATCCCACGCGTCAGGCCCTCAAGCGAGAGCGGCACCATCGCACCGCCGATGGCCTCTCGCACCAGCCCGATCGAGGGTGTCATTCCCCAATGGGCTTCCGGGACCGGGTTGATCCAAAGCGTTTCGGGCCATTGCTGACGGGCGCGTTCGAGCCAAAGCCGCCCCGGCTCGGGGTTCCAATGTTCGGCGCCGCCGCCGGGATGGGTGATTTCATAGGGCGACATGCTCGCATCGCCGACGAAGATGCATTTGTAGCCGCGCCCATAGGTCCGCAGAAGCTCGGCCGTGGGGATCCGCGCCTCCCATCGGCGGCGGCTGTCGCGCCAGACGCCGTCGTAAAGGCAGTTGTGGAAACAGAACTGTTCGAGGTGCTTGAATTCCGTGCGGGCGGCGCTGAACAATTCCTCCACCGCGCGGACATGGGCATCCATGCTGCCGCCCACGTCGAGGAAAAGCAGCACCCGGACCGCATTGCGGCGCTCGGGCCGGGTGCGCAGGTCGAGCCAGCCATGCTCGGCGGTGGCGCGGACCGTGCCGTCAAGGTCGAGTTCTTCCGCCGCCCCTTCGCGCGCCCAGCGGCGCAGCCGTCGCAGCGCCACCTTGATGGTTCGGGTGCCAAGTTCGATGCGGTCGTCGTAGTCGCGGAACTCGCGCCGGTCCCAGACCTTGACGGCCCGGCCCTGACGAGCCTCGGTCTGGCCGATCCGCACACCCTCGGGGGCGTCGCCCCAGGCGCCGAACGGCGATGTTCCGGCCGTTCCGATCCATTTGAAGCCCCCCTCGTGGCGGCCCTGCTGCTCGGCCAACCGTTGGCGGAGCGTCTCCATCAGGGCCTCAAACCCGCCCAGCGTCGCGATCTCGGCCCGCTCCTGTGCCGTCAGGAAACGCTCGGCCATCTTCGCGAGCCAATCGGCGGGCAGGTTGAGCGCCTCGAGCACCGCCCCGGCGGGCACCGCGTCAAGACCGCGGAAGCATTCCGCAAAGGCGCGGTCGAAGCGGTCGATGTGGCGTTCATCCTTCACCATCGTCAGCCGGGCGAGGTGGTAGAAGCCCTCGGCGTCGTAGGTCACGAGGCCCGCGCGCATCCCTTCCAGAAACCCGAGATACTCGCGCAGGGACACCGGAACCCCCGACCTGCGCAGCGTCTCGAAGAACGGGAGGAACATCGCGGCTAGAGCATCCGTTCCAGGAAGATGGTCAGGAACATGCCGAGAATGCCGAACAGGATCAGGTAAACGCCCGCGTATTGTGCAATATCGAGGCCGCTTCCCTTGCGGCGGTAGGCGCGAAGCGCGCCGAACCCGGCCCCGATCAGCATTGCGGCGTATACGATCATTCTGCGTCAGTCCTTTCCGGCGCCGGGGCGGTCGCGTGCTCGCGTTCCGCTTGCGTCCTCGCGTTCGAGCCGAAGCCATAGCCTGCCCGGCGCGGAGTGTCGAGCCGGGCCGCCGATCCTGCGGCACGACGTCCCGGAGGCGTTCCGGCGGCACTTGCGGCGGCGGGAGGTCGGACGCCGGGCATTAGAGCGTTGCCCCGATCGCGCGGTGTCCCGATCGCGCGGTGTCCCGATCGCGTGGTGTCCCGATCGCGTGGTGTCCGGATCGGGGGCGGTGCGAGTCGGAAGACCGGTGGCGAAGGGGCACGCCTTGGCCTTTCGCGGCCACGCTTTGAGACGCCTTGGCGGCGACATGGTCCGGGGGCGTTGACGGCGCGGGCCAAAGCGCTCGGTGAATCAGGGCGCAGGCTCCGGGTACCGGGGCGCCTTGACGGGACCGCCCGCAAGCCGTGGAACGCCTTGGCTGCGGTGCGTTCTGAGGGGGGCGGGGCGGTGCCACGAACACACGACCCGCGATGGGGCGCGCCGTGGCGGGACGACATGCCTCCTGCGGACAACGTATCGGGGCGCCGCCAAGCCCCGGAACGCCTTGGCGGCGAGACGGGCTTGCGGTTCAGCCGCGTGATCGCGCGGGGGCCGCGCTGGGGCGTTGGCGCGGCGAAAGGCCGCTGGCAATTGGGCCCCTCGCACCGATGCCCCGAGGCCGCAATCGGCTTTGCCCGCATCGCGCCCGTCCGGGAAGGCCCGGGGGTCGCCCGTGCCGCGCCGCCCGGACTCCCGAACCCCGCCCCGGATCAACGGCGGTTGTACTTGATGAACGGCGTCACCACGCCGATGCGGTCGTAAAGCTGGCGGGCGGTGGTGTTGAAGGTCTGCGTCAACCAGTAGACCGGCGGCGCCCCGGCCGCATCTGCCGCCGAATAGACCGCCTCGATCAGCGCGCGCCCGATGCCCTGGCCGCGCACCTCGGGGTCGGCGTAGAGGTCTTGCAGGTAGCAGACGTTTTCCACCCGCCAGCCGTGGCGGTGGAAGAGGTAGTGCACGAGGCCGACCGCCTTGCCATCGAGCTCGGCGATCAGGCCGTGAAATTCGTGGTCATCGCCCGAGAGCATCCGCGCGAACGAGCTTTGATAGACCTCTTCGCTGACCGTGCTTTCGTAGAAGGCTAGGTAGGCGGTCCAGAGGCGGCGCCATTCGGCTTCGTCGCTGGCGGTCAGCGGACGGATGGTCAGGGTCATGGTCGGTCCTTTTCTCAAATGGGGTCAGCGTTGGCCGCGCGCCATGAAGGCGAGGCGTTCGAAAAGGTGCACATCCTGCTCGTTCTTCAGCAAGGCGCCGTGCAGCTTCGGCAGCAGGCTCTTGCCGTCACGCTTCAGGTCGTCGGGCGCAAGGTCTTCGGCCAGCAGAAGCTTCAGCCAGTCCAGCACTTCCGAGGTCGAGGGTTTCTTCTTCAGCCCTGGCGTCTCGCGCACTTCATAGAACTGGGTCAGCGCGGCGGTCAGCAGCGCCTCCTTGATGCCGGGGTGGTGGACGGCCACGATGGCGCGCAGCGTGTTGGCATCGGGGAAGCGGATGTAGTGGAAGAAGCAACGGCGCAGGAAGGCGTCGGGCAGTTCCTTTTCGTTGTTCGAGGTGATGATGACGATCGGGCGATGCCGCGCCTGCACCGTCTCGCCGGTTTCGTAGACGTGAAACTCCATCCGGTCGAGTTCCTGCAACAGGTCGTTGGGGAACTCGATATCGGCCTTGTCGATCTCGTCGATCAAAAGCACGACCTTGCCCGGCGCCTCGAAGGCCTGCCACAGCTTGCCCTTGCGGATGTAGTTCCTGACGTCATGCACCCGCGCGTCGCCCAGTTGGCTGTCGCGCAAGCGGCTGACGGCATCGTATTCGTAAAGCCCCTGCTGCGCCTTGGTGGTGGACTTCACGTGCCACTCCAGCAGCGGCAGGCCAAGGCTGGCGGCGACCTGGCGGGCAAGCTCGGTCTTGCCGGTTCCGGGTTCGCCCTTCACCAGCAGCGGGCGTTCCAGCGTCACCGCGGCGTTGACGGCAAGGGTCAGGTCGTCGGTCGCGACATAGGCGGCGGTCGATGTGAATTTCATAACGCTTTTCAGGGGTTCCGCGGTTCGATTGAGACAAGCCTAGCAGAGGTCGAATTTGCCGCAACCCGGCCGGTCTCCTAGTGACAAGCCCAATCCGTTGCGGTATGGCAGCGCCCAAGAGGTGCCGGATGCCAGCCGACCAGATTTCAATTCATTCCGGACTGCAAGAGGGAGCAGAGATGAAGGCCGAGGTCTTTCTTCCCGAAGACTACCGCCCCGCCGAGGGCGAGCCGTTCATGAATGCGCGGCAACTGGAATACTTTCGCCGCAAGCTGATTGTCTGGAAAAACGACCTGATGAACGGCAGCCGCGAGACCATCGAGGGTTTGCAGGATTCGGCGCGCAACGTGCCCGATCTGGCCGACCGGGCCAGCGAGGAAACCGACCGCGCGCTCGAACTGCGCACCCGTGACCGCCAGCGCAAGCTGGTGTCGAAGATCGATGCGGCGCTGCGGCGAATCGAGAACGGCGAATACGGCTACTGCGAAATGACGGGCGAGCCGATCAGCCTGAAGCGGCTGGATGCGCGCCCGATCGCCACGATGACGCTGGAAGCGCAGGAAAAGCATGAGCGGCGCGAACGGGTTCACCGCGAAGACTGAGACGGGCGTTCCGGGGCCCGCGGGCCGGACTTTCTGCGCCGGGGCCGAAAGGCTCCGGCGTTTTGCGTGATGCGGGGGGGCAGGGCGATGCTGATCGGGCAAGAGGTGACGGTGCTGGGCGGCGGCGTTGCCGGTCTGGCGGTGGCGATCGCGCTGGCCCGGCGGGGTGCGCAGGTCACGGTGCTGGAACAGGCGGCCGAAATCCGCGAGGTCGGCGCCGGGTTGCAGATCAGCCCGAACGGGGTCGCTGTTCTGTGCGCGCTCGGCCTGGGCGACGAGCTGGCGCGGATCGGGACGCGGGCGCAGGCGGCCGAACTGCGTGACGGGATCGGCGGCGGCACGGTGCTGCGGCTCGATCTGGCCCGGCACCGGCCGCAGCAGCCGTTCTACTTCCTGCACCGCGCGGACCTGATCGCGATGCTGGCCGCGGCGGCGCGGGCCGCGGGGGTGCGGATCCTGCTGTTGCAGCAGATCGGCGAGGTCACGCTGGGGGATCACCCGCCGCGCCTGACCACGGCGCAGGGCGCGTTGAGCGAGGCGCCGCTGCTGATCGGGGCCGACGGGCTGCACTCGAAGGTGCGCGCGGCGCTGAACGGGCAGGTCGCGCCCTTCTTCACCCATCAGGTCGCCTGGCGCGCGCTGATCCCCGGCCGGGCTGCGGAGGCGCCGGTGGCCGAGGTCTTCATGGGGCCGGGGCGCCACATCGTCAGCTATCCGCTGCGCGGCGGCACCCTGCGCAACATCGTGGCGGTGGAAGAGCGGCACCGCTGGGCCGAGGAAAGCTGGTCGGCGACCGACGATCCGCTGGCGCTGCGCCTGGCCTTCGAAGGGTTCGCGCCCCGCGTGCAGGGCTGGCTGGAGCAGGTCGAAGAGGTGAACCTCTGGGGCCTGTTCCGCCATCCGGTGGCCGCGCGCTGGTATGGGCACGGGGCGGTAATCCTGGGCGATGCCGCGCATCCGACGCTGCCGTTCCTCGCGCAGGGCGCGAACATGGCGCTGGAGGATGCCTGGGTGCTGGCGGCCGAACTCGCCCGCCACGACAGCGCCGGGGCCGCCTTTGCCGCCTATCAACTGGCGCGCGAGGCGCGGGTGACGCGCATCGTCGCGGCGGCCACCGCGAATGCGCGCAACTACCACCTGCGCGGGCCGGTGCGGTCGCTGGCGCATCTGGGGCTGCGGCTGGGTGGTGCGCTGGCGCCGGGTCTTGCGCTGAGGAAGTTCGACTGGCTCTACGATCTGGATGTGACGGCCTGAGCGAGGCAGGCCCTACAGCGGCAGTTCGGTCGTTTCCTTGATCTCTTCCATCACGAAACTGGCCGAGACATCGGCCAGTTCCACCCGTGCGACCAGCGCCTGATAAAGCCGGTCATAGCCCTTTACGTCGGCGACGCGGGCGCGGATCAGATAGTCCAGATCGCCCGTCATCCGGTAGGCGCCGAGAATCTGCGGCATGTCGCGGGTGGCGCGGGCGAATTTCTCCAGCCAGTCGGGGGCGTGGCGGTCGGTGCGGATCAGCATGAAGACGGTCAGGCCCAGCCCGACCGCCTCGGGGTCCAGCAGCGCGACGCGGGCGCGGATCACCCCCGCCGCCTCCAGCATCTTGACGCGCCGCCACACCGCGTTACGCGACAGCCCGACACGGGCGCCAAGCTCTTCCAGCGGCAGGTCGGCCTGACGTTGCAGGGCGGCGAGGATCTTGCGATCCAGCGTGTCAAATATCTCCATATCGGTGAATATAGCGGGAATATTTCCACATGGAAAGCTGATCCGGCGTGAAAATTGTGAGCCAATCCCACGCTTGATGCGCTACACTCCCGGTCAGGGAAACATGACGAGGCAGCGATGATCGGCCGGCTTTTTCTGGACCACCCGCGGTCCGTGAACGAAACCTATCTGCAGCACGCGGCCTTTGCCGGGCGCTTTTCGCTGGCGCTGTTCGGCGCGGCCTTCGCGGCGCTGGTTCACGCAGTGCTGCCCTTCGCGTTCGAGCGCACCGCCAGCCGCAAGGTGGCCGCGCTTTACGCGCGCACCCACAACCGGGGCCAGTGAATGTGCCGCTGGGCCGCCTACACCGGCGCGCCGATCTTTCTTGAGGAAATCGTCAGCCGCCCCGGCCATTCGCTGATCCACCAGAGCCATTGCGCGACCGAGTGCAAGAGCACGATCAACGCCGATGGTTTCGGGGTGGCTTGGTATGGCGAGCGGGACGAACCGGGGCTTTACCGCGACGTCTATCCGGCCTGGTCGGACCCGAACCTGCGCAGCCTGACCGCGCAGGTGAAATCGCGGCTGTTCCTCGCGCATGTGCGAGCCTCGACCGGCACCGCCACCAGCCGGAACAACTGCCACCCCTTCGCCGTCGGCCGCTGGAGCTTCATGCACAACGGCCAGATCGGCGGCTATGACAGCTTTCGCCGCGACGCCGACATGATGATCCCCGAGGCGCTTTACCCGCATCGGCGTGGCGCGACCGACAGCGAGGCGCTGTTCCTGGTGGCGCTGGGCGAGGGGCTGGATGACGATCCGCTGGGCGCGCTGGAACGTGCTGTCGCCCGGTTCGAGACGCTGTCGCGGCAGAAGGGCAGCGCGCCGCATGTGCGGCTGACGGCGGCGCTGTCGGACGGGCAGCGGCTTTACGCGGTGCGCTATGCCACCGACGACGCGGCCCCCACGCTTTACCACCGCTGGAGTGAAAGCCGCGGCGGCATGGCGGTGGTGTCGGAACCGCTGGAAACCGGCGAGGGCGGGTGGGTGCCCGTTCCGGCCGGGTCGTTCTGCGTCTTCGAGGATGACGGTGCAAGAGTAGCCACCTTCAGGCCGGGGCGCATCGCCGCCGCAGCCTGAAGCCACTCGGCGGGCCGCGTCGATTTTCGACGCGGCCCGAACTTTCGCGGCCTAAAGCGAATTGCGTTCAACTTGAATCAGAATTCGCCCCAAGACTTGGGCGAATTCTGATGTCCTTGCGTCAGACAGAACGCAATTCGCTCTAGTTGCCGCTGCGGCTTTGCCGCTTGCGCTCGTTCGGGTCGAGGTAGCGTTTGCGCATCCGGATCGCCTTGGGCGTGACTTCGACCAGTTCATCGTCGTCGATGTAGGAGATCGCTTCTTCCAGGCTCATCCGCACCGGGGTGGTCAGCCGCACCGCCTCATCCGTGCCCGAGGCGCGCATGTTGGTCAGCTTCTTGCCCTTCAGCGGGTTGACGTCGAGGTCATTGTCCCGGCTGTGTTCGCCGATGATCATGCCTTCGTAGACCTGTTCCTGCGCGCCGATGAACAGCTTGCCGCGGTCTTCGAGGTTCCACAGCGCGAAGGCGACCGAAGTGCCGGACTCCATCGAGACCAGCACACCGACGCGGCGGCCCTGAATGGCGCCCTTGTGCGGCGCCCAGGCGTGGAAGATGCGGTTCAGGACGCCGGTGCCGCGCGTGTCGGTGAGGAATTCGCCGTGATAACCGATCAGCCCGCGCGAGGGCACATGGGCCACGATGCGGGTCTTGCCGACGCCCGCGGGCTTCATCTCGACTAGGTCGCCCTTGCGCTGACCGGTGATCTTGTCGATCACGGCGCCGGTGTATTCGTCGTCGACGTCGATGATGACCTCTTCGATCGGCTCCAGCTTGACGCCGTCTTCGTCCTTGAAGATCACGCGGGGGCGGCTGATCGACAGCTCGAACCCTTCGCGGCGCATGTTCTCGATCAGCACGCCCATCTGCAATTCGCCGCGGCCCGCCACCTCGAACGCGTCGCCGCCGGGGGTGTCGGAGACCTTGATCGCCACGTTGATCTCGGATTCCTTCATCAGCCGTTCGCGGATGACGCGGGATTGCACCTTGGCGCCGTCACGGCCCGCCAGCGGCGAGTCGTTGATGCCGAAGGTGACCGAAATGGTCGGCGGGTCGATCGGCTGCGCGGGCAGCGCGGTATCGACGTCGAGTGCGCAGAGCGTGTCGGCCACGGTCGACTTCGACATGCCCGCGATCGTCACGATGTCGCCCGCTTCGGCCACGTCGATGGCCGATTGCGAGAGACCGCGGAAGGCGAGAACCTTCGACACGCGGAACTGTTCCAGCCGCTCGCCGTCGCGGGACAGCGCCTTGATGGTTTCGCCCGCGCGCAGCCTGCCCGCCTCGACCCGGCCAGTGAGGATGCGGCCGATGAACGGGTCGGCCGACAGCGTGGTGGCCAGCATCCGGAACGGCTCGTGGCGGTGCGCGATCTGGGCGGGGGCGGGGACGTGCTTGATGATCAGCTCGTAAAGCGCCGACAGATCCTTGCGCGGGCCGTCCAGCTCGGTATCCGCCCAACCGGCCCGGCCGGAGGCGTAAAGATGCGGGAAATCAAGCTGATGGTCGTCGGCGCCGAGGTTGGCGAAAAGGTCGAACACCTCGTTCAGCGCGCGGTCGGGCTCGGCGTCCGGCTTGTCGACCTTGTTCAGGATGACGATCGGACGCAGCCCCAGCGCCAGCGCCTTGGAGGTGACGAACTTGGTCTGCGGCATCGGGCCTTCGGCGGCGTCCACCAGCAGCACCACGCCATCGACCATGCTCAGGATACGTTCGACCTCGCCGCCGAAGTCGGCGTGGCCGGGGGTGTCGACGATGTTGATGCGCAAGCCGCCCCATTCCAGCGAGGTGCATTTGGCGAGGATGGTGATGCCCCGTTCCCGCTCGATGTCATTGCTGTCCATCGCGCGTTCGGCGACGGCCTGGTTTTCGCGGAACGCGCCCGATTGCTTCAGAAGCTCGTCCACCAGCGTGGTCTTGCCGTGGTCGACGTGCGCGATGATCGCGATATTGCGAAGGTCCATGATCTCTGCCTATGTGCTGCGCCGCCGCGATAACCGAGGCGGCGCGAAAACGCCAGTGCTGAAACGGCGAAGGCCGGAGGGCTGTCTGCCCCCCGGACCCCCTGCGAGTATTTCTGCCAAGAAGAAACGGGAAGATTTAGCCCGCCAGAGCCTTGTTCAGGTACGCGTCGACCTTTTCCAGATAACCCATCGTGGTCAGCCATTTCTGGTCGGGGCCGACCAGCAGGGCGAGGTCTTTCGTCATCCAGCCATCCTCGACGGCATCGACGGTGACCTTTTCCAGCGTTTCGGCGAAGCGTTGCAGGGCGGCGTTGTTGTCGAGCTTGGCACGATGCTTCAGCCCGCCCGACCAGGCGTAGATCGAGGCGATCGAGTTGGTCGAGGTCTCCTTGCCCGCCTGGTGCTGGCGGTAGTGGCGGGTGACGGTGCCGTGGGCGGCCTCGGCTTCGACCGTCTGGCCATCGGGCGTCATCAGGACCGAGGTCATCAGGCCCAGCGAGCCGAAGCCCTGCGCCACGGTGTCGGACTGCACGTCGCCGTCGTAGTTCTTGCAGGCCCAGACGTAGCCGCCCGACCATTTCATCGCCGAGGCGACCATGTCGTCGATCAAGCGGTGTTCGTAGGTGATGCCGGCTTTCTTGAAGGCGTCGGCGAATTCCTCGTCAAAGACCTTCTGGAACAGGTCCTTGAAGCGGCCGTCATAGGCTTTCAGGATGGTGTTCTTGGTCGACAGGTAGACCGGCCAGCCGAGGTTGAGGCCGTAGTTCAGCGAAGCGCGGGCGAAGTCGATGATCGACGCATCGAGGTTGTACATGCCCATCACGACCCCGGCCGAGGGCGCATCGTAGACCTCGCGCTCGATCACCGTGCCGTCGTCGCCGACGAATTTGAGCGTGATCTTGCCCTTGCCGGGAAAGCGAAAATCGGTCGCCTTGTACTGGTCGCCGAAGGCGTGGCGGCCGACGACGATCGGCTTGGTCCAGCCTGGCACCAGGCGGGGCACGTTCCTGCAGATGATCGGCTGCCGGAAGATCACGCCGCCGAGGATGTTGCGGATGGTGCCGTTGGGCGATTTCCACATCTGCTTCAGGTGGAATTCCTCGACCCGCGCCTCGTCCGGGGTGATGGTGGCGCATTTCACGCCGACGCCATAGCGCTTGATCGCGTTGGCGGCGTCGATGGTGATCTGGTCGTTGGTGCGGTCACGCTCCTCGATGCCGAGGTCGTAGTATTTCAGGTCGATGTCGAGATAGGGCAGGATCAGCTTTTGCTTGATGAAGTCCCAGATGATGCGGGTCATCTCGTCGCCATCGAGTTCGACGACGGGGTTCGCCACCTTGATCTTGGTCATGTCCTGGCCTCTTGGATGTGGGATTCGCTGGGCCGCGTCATAGCGGAAAAGCGGGGGTTTGGGAAGGGCGGTATGCTATTGCATACCATTTGCGGGGCGCCGGTTCAGATCGTGGGAAAGAAGGGGCGGAGCCGGGCGCGCATCCAGGCCCAGAGCCGGGGCGCGCCGCGCGCGACCTTGACGCCGACGCGGCTTTCCAGTTGCGCGGCGGTGACGCCATAGTCGATCCAGGTTCCGCCGCCCGATTGCAGGTTGGCCATCACCGGCTGCACCCGGTCGAGCGACTTGGCGAAGATCGCATCGGGGGACTCGGCGACCTCGAACTCGGCCCAGAGCGCGCGCAGGGGCGTGCCGATGTCGGGCGGCAGAAGGCCGAACAGCCGGTCGGCGGCTCGGGCCTCGGCGGCTTGCGTTTCCGCGCTGGCGTGGGCCTGACCGCCCTGCGAGTGGATCGGCACGTCGCCGACGTCGATCTCGACGAGGTCATGCAGGATCAGCATCCGGATCACGCGGTCGATGCTGACGCCGGGGTCGGCCTGATCGGCCAGCACGAGCGCGTAAAGCGCGAGGTGCCAACTGTGCTCGGCGGAATTCTCGCGCCGCGAGCCGTCGTTCAGGGTGGTGGCGCGCAGCACCTGCTTGAGCCGGTCGGCCTCGTTCAGGAAGGCGAACTGGGCATCAAGGCGGGCGGTCATCGGGGGGATTTGTCGGCCCGGAAGGCCCGCAGCGCGTCGTCGAGCGCGCGGCGGCCGCGCCGCTCGGCCAGCCGCATCCGGATCGAGGTCATGAACGCCTCCTGCAAGGTCGGCGAGAGCACGCCGATCGCCCGGGAGACCTGTTCGTAGAAGCGGTCATCCCCGATCTCGTCGCAGGCGACGAGCGTGTCGCGGGCGAGGTCGTCGGCGAGATCCTCGATGAAGCTCATGGCCGCCTCAGCGCGACGCCTCGCCAAGGCGGCGTTTGACGTAGGTGGAGACCGAGGTGATCATCCGGTCCATGTGGGGCTCTTCGAAGAAGTGGCCGGCACCTTCGACCAGATCATGCGTGATGGTGATGCCGCGCTGTTCGTGCAGCTTGTTCACCAGTCCCAGCGTATCCTTCGGCGGCGCCACCCGGTCGGCGGAGCCGTTGATGATGAGGCCGGACGCCGGGCAGGGGGCGAGGAACGAGAAGTCATACATGTTGGCGGGCGGCGAGACCGAGATGAAGCCGGTGATCTCGGGACGCCGCATCAGAAGCTGCATGCCGATCCAGGCCCCGAACGAGAAGCCCGCCACCCAGCAGTGCTTGGCATTCTGGTTCATCGACTGCAGGTAGTCGAGCGCCGAGGCGGCGTCGGAAAGCTCGCCGATGCCCTGATCGTATTCGCCCTGGCTTCGCCCCACGCCGCGAAAGTTGAAGCGCAGCACGGTGAAGCCGAGATTGTAGAACGCGTAGTGCAGGTTATAAACGACCTTGTTGTTCATCGTGCCGCCGAACTGCGGGTGCGGGTGCAGCACGATGGCGATGGGGGCGTCGCGTTCCTTCTGCGGATGGTAACGGCCTTCAAGCCGACCTTCCGGGCCGGGGAATATCACTTCGGGCATCGCCTCGCCTGTCTTTCCTGCGGGGTCCGTGCACCGTCATTCTTGACGGATTTGCTCGGACAACCTAGAACCATTCCAAAACCGGAGCATGCCGGGTCGGGTGGCAAGGAGGTAAGGTTCCTTCTGCCCGACGTCAATCCATTTGGCGGAGCCAATCCGATGAAACTCTCGACCAAGGGCCGGTATGCGATGGTGGCGCTCGCCGATCTGGCGCTGGCGAAATCCGATGATCTGGTGACGCTGGCCGAGATCGCCAAGCGGCAGGACATCTCGCTGCCCTATCTGGAGCAGTTGTTCGTCAAGTTGCGGCGTGCCGATCTGGTGGAATCGGTGCGCGGGCCGGGCGGCGGTTACCGGCTGGCGCGCTCGCCGGATGCGATCCGGATCAGCGAGATCATGGAGGCGGTCGACGAGACGGTGAGCGCGATGCACCAGGGTGCGGGGGCGTCGGGCGGCACGTCGGGCACGCGGGCGCAATCGCTGACGAACCGGCTGTGGGAGGGGCTGTCGGCGCATGTCTATGTGTTCCTGCACCAGACCCGGTTGTCCGACGTGGTGCGCAACGAGATGCGGCCCTGCCCGGCGGTGCCCGCGCTGTTCCGGGTGGTCGACGACGAATGAGGGGCGAATTCCTGGCGAAGATTCGGGGGGCTGTCTGCCCCCGGCGCCTGCGGCGCCTCCCCCGAGGATATTTGTGCCAATGTGAATGCAGGCCGGGGGCGCGGGCGTGAGCGGGCGCGTCTACCTTGACTGGAACGCGACGGCGCCGCTGCGGCCCGAGGCGCGGGCGGCGATGATCGCGGCGATGGACGTGGTGGGCAATCCGTCCTCGGTTCATGCCGAGGGGCGCGCGGCGCGGGCGATCGTGGAGCGGGCGCGGGCGCAGGTGGCGGCGGCTCTGGGCGCCGAGGGGGCGGAGATCGTCTTCACCTCGGGCGCGACGGAAGCCGCGGCGCTGGCGCTGGAGGGGCGCGGGCTTTTGTGCGCCGGGGTCGAGCATGACGCGGTTTCGGCGTGGTGCGAGGTTGCGCTGCCGGTCGATGCACAGGGCGCGGTCGGCGTGGTGGACCCCGCGCGGGCGGCGGTGCAGATCGCCAACCCCGAGACCGGGGTGGTGCAGGTCTTGCCCGAAGGGCTGGCGGTCAGCGATCTGACGCAGGGGTTCGGCAAGCTGCCGCTGGCGTTCAACTGGCTGGGCTGCGCGATGGGACTGGTCTCGGCGCATAAACTCGGCGGGCCGAAGGGCGTGGGGGCGCTGGTGCTGCGGCGGGGCCTCGACGTGGCGGCGCGCATGCGCGGCGGCGGGCAGGAAATGGGGCGGCGCGCGGGCACCGAGAACGTCATCGGCACCGCCGGTTTCGGGGCGGCGGCCGAGGCCGCGGCGCGCGATCTGGCCGACGGCGTCTGGGAAAATGTCGCCGAGATTAGAAATATTCTGGAAGAGGCGTTGGCCTCGGCGGAAAACTCGACTATTATTGTCGGGAAAGGCGCCGCGCGGTTGCCGAATACGGTTTGCCTCGTGACGCCCGGCTGGAAGGGCGAGACGCAGGTGATGCAGATGGATCTGGCCGGGTTCGCGCTGTCGGCCGGGTCGGCCTGTTCGTCGGGCAAGGTGCGGCCGAGCCGTGTGTTGCGCGCGATGGGATTCGACGAGGTGGCGGCGATGTCGGCGCTGCGGGTGTCGATCGGGCCCGGCGTGACGCGCGACGAGGTGCTGCGCTTTGCCGGGGTCTGGGCCGCGCAGGTGCGCCGCTGGCGCGCGCGGACGGGATGAGGATCGGGGCGCAAGCCCCTGAAACGGAAAGGAAGGCGCCGGATGGCTGCTCTGGACAAGGTTGAGGCGGACGTGCGCGACGGCGTCGATCGCGAGACGATCGAGACGGTGCAGGCCATGTCCGGCGCCTACAAGTACGGCTGGGATACCGATATCGAGACCGAATACGCGCCCAAGGGCGTGAACGAGGATATCGTGCGGCTGATCTCGTCCAAGAACGGCGAGCCGGAGTGGATGACCGAGTGGCGGCTGGCCGCGTTCCGGCGCTGGCAGCAGATGGACGAACCGCGCTGGGCGATGCTGAACTACCCCGTGATCGACTATCAGGACCAGTTCTACTACGCCCGGCCCAAGAGCATGTCGGGCAAGCCCAAAAGCCTGGACGAGGTCGATCCGAAGCTGCTGGCGACCTATGCCAAGCTCGGCATTCCGCTGAAGGAGCAGATGATCCTGGCCGGCGTCGAGGGGGCCGAAGGGGCGCCTGCCGAGGGCCGCAAGGTCGCGGTGGATGCGGTGTTCGATTCGGTCTCGGTGGGCACCACCTTCAAGGCGGAACTGATGAAGGCCGGCGTCATCTTCATGCCGATTTCCGAAGCGATCCGGGAATATCCCGACCTGGTGCGCAAATACCTTGGCTCGGTCGTGCCGCCGTCGGACAACTTCTTTGCCACGCTGAATTCGGCGGTGTTTTCAGATGGTTCCTTCGTCTACATCCCGCCGGGGGTGCGCTGCCCGATGGAGCTGTCGACCTACTTCCGCATCAACGCCGAGAACACCGGCCAGTTCGAGCGCACGCTGATCATCGCCGACAAGGGCAGTTATGTCAGCTATCTCGAAGGCTGCACGGCGCCCAAGCGCGACATTGCGCAACTGCACGCGGCGGTGGTGGAGATTGTCATCCTTGAAGGCGCCGAGGTGAAGTATTCCACCGTGCAGAACTGGTATCCCGGCGATGCCGAGGGCCGGGGCGGCATCTACAACTTCGTCACCAAGCGCGCCGACTGCCGCGAGGACCGCGCCAAGGTGATGTGGACGCAGGTCGAAACCGGCTCGGCGATCACCTGGAAATACCCGTCCTGTATCCTGCGCGGGGATGAAAGCCAGGGCGAGTTCTACTCGATCGCGATCGCCAACAACATGCAGCAGGCCGACACCGGCACCAAGATGATCCATCTGGGCAAAAACACCCGCAGCCGGATCGTGTCGAAAGGCATCTCGGCGGGCCGGGCGCAGAACACCTATCGCGGGCTGGTTTCGGTGCATCCGAAGGCGAAGAATGCGCGCAATTATACCCAGTGCGACAGCCTGCTGATCGGCGACAAGTGCGGGGCGCACACGGTTCCCTACATCGAGGTGAAGAACAACTCGTCCCGCGTCGAGCATGAGGCGACCACGAGCAAGGTGGACGAGGACCAGTTGTTCTATTGCCGCTCGCGCGGGATGGACGAGGAAGAGGCGGTGGCGCTGGTCGTCAACGGCTTCTGCAAGGAAGTGCTGCAGGCGCTGCCGATGGAATTCGCGATGGAGGCCCAGAGTCTGGTCGCGATCAGTCTGGAAGGAAGCGTCGGGTGAGCGAAGGACCGGCCGCGGCGGAACGCACGGTGCCCGCGGCACCGCAGCGCCCCGAGATCAGCATGCCCGCCGCCGAGCGGGCCGCGCTGACGGCGGCCTATGCGGCGGCGGCGACAATCCTCGAATACGGGGCGGGCGGATCGACCGCGCTGGCGGCCGACATGCCGGGCAAGACGGTGTTCACGGTGGAAAGCGATCCGGCCTGGGTGGCGGGGATGCGTGCGTGGTTCGGCGCCAACCCGCCCGCGGCGACGGTGCACCTGCACGCCGCCGACATCGGCCCGACGCGCGACTGGGGCCACCCGGCGGATGACACCATGTTCCGGCGCTGGCCGGGCTATGCGCTGTCGGTCTGGGACCGGCCGGATTTCGTGCACCCCGACGTGGTGCTGGTCGATGGGCGGTTTCGCGTCGCCTGCCTGCTGACGACCGCGTTCCGCATCGCGCGGCCGGTGACGGTGCTGTTTGACGATTATGCCGGGCGTCGGCATTACCACGGGGTCGAGGAATTCCTGCGCCCGGCGGCAATGATCGGCCGCATGGCGCGCTTCGATCTGGTGCCGCAGACCATCCCGGCCGACCGGCTGGGCTGGGTTCTCAAGTATTTCCTGCAGACGGCCTAGGGCGATGGGTGACAGTAAAACGAGGCGATCGGAGACTTCCGCGGCGGGGGCCATCCTGTCGGACCGGGCGCAGGCCGCGCTGGCCGATCCGCGCGTGTTCCGCACCGCGCCGGGCGTCAGCGTGGTGCGCGCCGAGATCGGCGGGCGCTGGATCTTCTTCAGCGTCGCCAACCCCGACGACCGCATCCAGCGCAAGCACAGCCGCGGCAAGTTCTACGAGGCCGACGAACTCGCCGAGGTCGGGACGTATTTCCCGGCGGGGGGTGTGTTCTGCGACGTGGGCGCCAATGTGGGCAACCATTCGCTTTACGCGCTGACCCGGCTGGGGGCGTCGCAGGTGATCCCGTTTGAACCCAATCCGGCGGCCTACGAGCTTTACCTGTCGAACATGATCCTGAACGGCGTTATCGACCGGGTCGAGACCGGCACGCTGGGCTATGGCTTGACCGATCGCGACGATGGCGCGCAGGCCGACCTGTCGCTGCGCGAGAACAACCTTGGCGCGACGCGGCTGGTGGTGGGGGCGGGCGGCATCCCGCTGCGCACCGGCGACTCGCTGCTGGCGGGACGCAGGATTGATTTCCTCAAGATGGACGTCGAGGGGATGGAGATGCTGGCCCTGCGCGGGCTGGAACAGACCATCCGCACCACGCGCCCGGCGATCTATCTGGAGATCGAGCACGTCAACCGGGCGGAATTCGCCGACTGGATGGCGCGGCTTGGCTACGGGATCGCCGTCGAGGGGCGGCGGTTCAAGCACAACCAGAATCTGTTGATCATCCCGAACGCCTGAGTGTTCGCTGAACCTGATGGAATGACCATGCTTGAAATCAAGAACCTGCACGTGAAGCTTGAAGAAGAGGACAAGGTGATCCTGAAAGGGGTGAACCTGACGGTGGAAACCGGCAAGGTCCATGCCATCATGGGGCCGAACGGGTCGGGCAAGTCCACGCTGTCCTATGTGCTGTCGGGCCGCGGTGGCTACGAGGTCACCGAGGGTTCGGCGCACCTTGACGGCGAGGATATTCTGGCGATGGAACCGGAAGCGCGCGCGGCGGCGGGGCTGTTTCTGGCGTTCCAGTATCCGGTGGAAATCCCCGGTGTCGGCAACATGACCTTTCTGCGCACTGCCGTGAACGCGCAGCGCAAGGCGCGCGGGCAAGAGGAACTGAGCGCGGGCGACTTCCTGAAGGTCGTGCGAGAGAAGGCGAAGGCGCTGAAGATCGACGCCGAAATGCTGAAACGCCCGGTCAACGTGGGCTTTTCGGGCGGCGAGAAGAAGCGCAACGAAATCCTGCAGATGGCGATGCTGGAACCCAAGATGTGCATCCTCGACGAGACCGACTCGGGGCTGGATGTCGACGCGATGAAGCTGGTGGCCGAGGGCGTGAACGCGCTGCGCTCGCCCGACCGGTCTTTCCTCGTCATCACGCATTACCAGCGCCTGCTGGACCACATCACGCCGGACGTGGTGCACATCATGGCCGACGGGCGCATCGTCAAGACCGGCGGGCCGGAACTGGCGCTGGAAGTCGAGCAGAACGGCTACGCCGACATTCTGGCGGAGGTGCTCTGATGGCGGCGGCGCAGGTCCGATCGGCCGCGGCCGAGGCGCGGCTGGCCGGGCTTTCGCTGCCCGCCAGCGGTGCCTGGCTGGCCGCGGCGCGGGGCGGGGCGCTCGACCGGCTCAGGGCGATGGGCCTGCCGGGGCGGCGCGACGAATACTGGCGCTACACCGACCCGACCACGCTGGCTTCGGCCGAGGTGACCCCGGCGGCGGTTTATGACATGGGCGACGAGATTGCGGCCTTCGACGCCATCGACCGGCTGACGCTGGTCTTCACCGATGGCGTCTTCGATGCCGCGGCCTCGGACGATCCGGCGCTGGCCGGGGTCGAGATCACGCGGCTGGCCGAGGCGGGCGCGCGCGACATCCACTGGGCGCGCGAGCTTTACGGCGTGCTGGAGGCGCGGGGCCAATCGCCCGTCGCCCGGCCGCTGGCGGCGCTCAATTCGGCCACGGCCACCGACGGCGTGCTGATCCGCGTGACGGCCAAGGCCGCGATGCCGGTCAGCCTGGTCTACCGCCACGTCGCGACCACCTCGGACGCGGTGCTGCACCATTGCATCCGGCTGGAACCCTGCGCCAATCTGACGCTGCTGGAAAGCGGCCCCGGTGCGGCGCGCTTCAATACGGTGCTGGAGGTCGAGATTGCCGACGGCGCGGCCTTCCACCACGTCCGCACCCAGGGCCGCGACCACGACCGCCGGGTGGCCACGCATCTCTTTGCCCGGCTTGGCGCGGACTGCCGGTTCAAGACCTTCACGCTGACCGCGAACGGCGTTCTGACCCGCAACGAGGCGGTGGTGGAACTGACCGGCAACGATTCCATCGCCCATGTCGCCGGTGCCGCGATGGGCGACGGCAGCTTTCACCATGACGATACCGTGTTCGTCACCCATGCCGCCGAACGCTGCGAAAGCCGTCAGGTGTTCAAGAAGGTGCTGCGGCATGGCGCGGTTGGCGTGTTTCAGGGCAAGATCCTGGTCAAGCAGGGCGCGCAGAAGACCGACGGCTACCAGATTTCGCAAAGCCTGCTGCTGGATGACGACTGCCAGTTCCTTGCCAAACCCGAGCTGGAGATTTACGCCGACGACGTGAAATGCTCGCACGGCTCGACCTCGGGCGCGATCGACGAGACCGCGCTGTTTTACCTGCGCTCGCGCGGGGTGCCGGAAAAGACGGCGCAGGCGCTGCTGGTGCAGGCTTTTCTGGCTCAGGCGATCGAGGAGATCGAGGATGCGGGGATTGCCGATGATATCCGCGACCGGCTTGAAGGCTGGCTTGCGCGCAGGATGGGATGAATGACGGTCAGCGCGGACATACTGGAAAGCTACGCGGCGCCGGGCCGGGTGATGCGGCGCAAGCTGGCCGAGGGGGTGCGCGAGGATCGCGCGCTGGCCACGCTGATGGCGGCGCTGGCGCTGATCTTCCTCGGCCAATGGCCGGGGCTGATGCGCGCCACGCGGCTTGACCCGTCGGTGCCCTTCGACGCCCGTGTCGGCGGCGCGCTGATGGGGCTTTTGTTCCTGGCGCCGCTGATCGCCTACGGGCTGGCGGCGCTGGTGCGGCTGGTGGCGCGCGCGCTGGGCGGGCAGGGCACCTGGTTCACCGCGCGGCTGGCGCTGTTCTGGGCGCTGCTGGCGGCGAGCCCGCTGATGCTGGTGCAGGGGCTGGTGGCCGGGCTGATCGGGCCGGGCCCGCTGCTGACCGGGCTGGGCCTTGTCGTGCTGGCGGCGTTCCTGTGGCTGTTCGGGGGTGCGCTCCGCGCCGCCGAGGCCGTGGGGGCTACGGCATGACCGGGTTCGCCGATGTGACCGATCTTGCGCGGCTGACCGCACGCGACCCGCGCGGCGGCGCCCGCGCGATCCTTTCGCTGCGCTTGCCCCGGCGCACACTGTGGGAACTGCTGCTGCTGGTCTCGGTGCTGACCGACCTTCTGCTCTTCGCCGAACTGGCGGTGGGGGGGGCCGACGTGCAGGTGCTGCTCAGCGCGGCGCTGCCCGACCCGCTGTTGATGGCGGCGATGCAGTTCGCCTCGCTCTTCGTGATGACGCTGGCGCTTTACGGCGTTGGCCATGCCTTCGGCGGCAAGGGCGACTGGGCCGGGGCGATGGCGCTGGTGGTCTGGTTGCAGGTCATCATGCTGGCACTGGGGCTGGCACAGGTCGTGCTTTACCTGCTGATCCCGGTCGCCGCGAACCTGCTGGGCCTGGTGTCGCTGGTGGCGCTGATGTGGTTGCTGACACATTTCACCGCCGAACTGCACTGCTTCAAGAACCTCTGGCTGGTCGCCTTCGGGATCGTCGGCACGGCGGTGGTGCTGATCTTCGGCCTCAGTTTCCTGCTGGTCGCGTTCGGCGTCCTGATGCCCGGAGTCGCCTGATGTATGACGTGACGGCGGTGCGCCGCGACTTTCCGATCTTGTCGCGGCAGGTGAACGGCAAGCCGCTGGTCTACCTCGACAACGGCGCCTCGGCGCAGAAACCGCAGGTGGTGATCGACGCGATCACGCAGGCCTATTCGATGGAGTACGCCAATGTTCACAGGGGTTTGCACACCCTTTCGACAATCGCGACCGAAAAGTACGAGGCCGTGCGCGGCATCATCGCGCGCTTCCTGAACGCGGCCAGGCCCGATGAGATCGTGTTCACCTCGGGCGCGACCGAGGGCATCAACCTGGTCTCCTACGCCTGGGCCGCGCCGCGGCTTCGGGCGGGGGACGAGATTGTGCTGTCGATCATGGAACATCACGCCAACATCGTGCCCTGGCACTTTCTGCGCGAACGGCAGGGCGTGGTGCTGAAATGGGTCGAGGTGGACGCGAACGGCGATCTTGACCCGCAGGCGGTGCTGGACGCGATCGGGCCGAAGACGAAGCTGGTCGCGATCACCCAGATGTCGAACGTGCTGGGCACCCGCGTCGATGTGGCGGCGATCTGCCGGGGCGCGCATGACCGTGGCGTGCCGGTGCTGGTCGATGGCAGTCAGGGCGCGGTGCACGGGCCGGTCGATGTGCAGGCGATCGGCTGCGACTTCTATGCCATTACTGGACATAAGCTATATGGGCCAAGCGGTTCCGGGGCGATCTTCATCCGGTCTGAACGGCAGGCCGAGATGCGCCCCTTCCTTGGCGGCGGCGACATGATCCGCGAGGTGACGCGCGACAGCGTCACCTACAACGACCCGCCGATGAAGTTCGAGGCGGGCACCCCCGGCATCGTCAACCAGATCGGGCTGGGCGTGGCGCTGGAGTATCTGATGACCCTCGGCATGGCGAACGTCGCGGCACATGAAACCGCGCTGCGCGACTATGCAAGCGCCCGACTCGGCGGGCTCAACTGGCTGCATGTGCAGGGAAATTCGGCGACCAAGGGGGCGATCTTCTCGTTCACGATGGACGGCCCCGCCCATGCCCACGACATCTCGACCGTGCTCGACAAGAAGGGCGTCGCCGTGCGCGCGGGCACCCATTGCGCGATGCCGCTGATGGCGCATCTGGGCGTCGGCGCGACCTGCCGCGCCTCGTTCGGGCTGTACAACACCCCCGCCGAGGTGGACGCGCTGATTGAGGCGCTGGAACTCTGCCGTGACCTCTTTGCCTGAGGCCCGCATTGCCCGTTGCAGCGTTCCGCGCCGCCCGCTATAGAAACGCGCAAGTGCACCCGTAGCTCAGCTGGATAGAGCGCTGCCCTCCGAAGGCAGAGGCCACTGGTTCGAATCCAGTCGGGTGCACCAATCAAATCAAATGGTTGGCTGTTTCCGGGGATTTCTTCGCCGCCGCTTCGCCCGGCCCGCGATTCCATCGCCCGGACCGCCGCCCGCAGGACGTCCGGCGACAGGTGTCCGCAGACTCGTGCATGGTCAGGCCTTCTCATGGTCTGATCCGCGTGTCGGCGCCCGAGTCGGAACCGTCTTGCCACGCGGCCCCTGTGCGTGTTTGTTTGTCCGGTGACATGGCGGAATGTTCATCGGGAGGAACATGGATGAAAGCCTTGCCGCGCGTGGTGGCCCTTTCGGCTTTGATGATCGCATGTCTCTTTGCGGTTTCGCCGCCTTCGCTTGCGCAGGTGCCCCCGGACCGGTCGCAGGTCGTGCTGCAGACCTGGTTCAGGCTGATCCTCGAACTCGTCCGTCATACCCCGACCTATTCGCCGCCGGTGGCGAGCCGCGCCTTTGCCTACATCGCGGTGACCGCTTACGAGGCCGAGGCGACCGGGTCAGACCGGCTGCGCTCGCTGGCGGGGCAGTTGACGGGCCTCAAGACCATTCCGCAGCGCGAGGCCGGGCAGGTCTACGACGATACCGTCGTGCTGGAGGCCGCGATGGAGGCGGCGGCGCACGACTATTTCGACAACACCGGGCCGACCGGGCAGCACGCGATGGCCGCGCTTGGCCCCAAGCTGCGGGCGCAGGTCGAGGCCGGGGTGGCCGCCGACGTGGTGGCCCGCAGCGAGGCCTATGGCAAGGCGGTGGCCGCGCAGATCCTGGCCTGGTCGGCCGACGACGGCGGCGCGGTGATCGAGAACATGGGCTTTCCGCTGCACTACACGCTGACGCCCGGCCCCGGCCACTGGGTGCCGACCAGCCTGATCATCCAGCAGCAGGCGCCGCTGTTGCCCGACTGGGGCAAGAACCGCCCCTTCGCGATGCCCACCGGGGCAAGCTGCGACCTGCCGCCGCCGCCCGCCTACAGCGAGGACAAGGACTCGGAGTTCTACAAGCAGGCGCTGGAGGTCTATCAGACGGTCAAGTCGCTGACCCCCGAACAGACGGCGATCGCGCGCTACTGGTCGGACGACGCGATGCTGTCGAAGACGCCGCCCGGCCACTGGATCGCCATCGCGATGCAGATCCTCGACGATCAGCACGCCGACATGGATCGCAGCGTCGATGTGCTGGCCCGGCTCAGCGTGGCGATGGCGGATGCCTTCATCGGCTGCTGGCAGACGAAATACGAATACGACCTGGTGCGGCCGGTAACCTACATCCGGCGGCTGATCGACCCGAAGTTGGACCCGATCCTGATCACTCCGCCGTTCCCCGAATACCCCAGCGGCCACAGTTCGCAATCGGCCGCCGCCGCCGAAGTGCTGACGGCGCTGTTCGGCGACAACTTCGCCTTCGAGGATACCTCCAAAGAGGATGACGGCATGCCCGCCCGCCGCTACCCGAGCTTCCGCGCCGCGTCCGACGAGGCGGCGATCTCGCGGCTTTATGGCGGCATCCACTTCCGCGCGGCGATCGAGAACGGCCAGCAACAGGGGCGCTGCATCGGCGCCTATGCCGTCGCCCTGCAAACCACGAGGTAGCCGATGCGTCTGTCCGCCCTCCTGCTGGCGCTTGTCGTCGTGGTCTGCGAGGGCTCCGCCGCCCCCGCGCGCGCCGACGACATGCCCGCCGTGCCGACCTTCACCGAGGAAACCGCCACCTCGGGCGTGCACAGCGTCTATGCCGGCGAGTGGGAATACATGGTCGGCGGCGGCGTTGCGACCTTCGACTGCAACAACGACGGCTTCCCCGACATGCTGCTGGCGGGCGGCACCAACCCGGCGAAGTTCTACCGCAACACCAGCACCGTGGGCGGCCCGATCACCTTCGTGGAAGAGCAAAGCGGGCTGGAGCTCGACAAGGTGACGGGCGCCTATCCGATCGACATCGACGGCGACGGCATCACCGACATCGTGCTGCTGCGGGTGGGCGAGAACGTGGTGATGCGCGGCCTCGGCAACTGCAAGTTCGAGCGCGCGAACGAGCTGTGGGGCTTCGACGGCGGCGACGCCTGGTCCACCGCCTTCGCGGCCACCTGGGAACACGGGCAGGTCTGGCCCACGATCGCGATCGGCAACTACATCGACCGCCATCAGGACACCTTCCCCTGGGGCTCGTGCACCGACAACTGGCTGCACCGGCCCGCAGTTGTGGACGGGGTGCCGCAGCGCCGCTTTGCCCCGCCCTCGCCGCTCAAGCCCAGCTTCTGCGCGCTGTCGATGCTGTTCACCGAATGGAACCGGTCGGGCACGCCCTCGCTGCGGGTGGCCGACGACCGCGAATACTACAAGGGCGGGCAAGAGCAGTTGTGGCACATCGACCCCGGCAAGACCCCCGCGCTTTTCACCGCCGCCGAGGGCTTCGCGCCGCTGCGCATCTGGGGCATGGGGCTGGCCAGCTATGACCTGAGCTTCACTGGCTACCCGGAATACTTCATCACCAGCATGGCCGACAACAAGCTGCAGACGCTGGCCGCCGTGCCGACCGACGGCACCGCCCCGCGGCCCACGTTCAAGGACATCGCCTTTTCGCTGGGGGCGACGGCGCAGCGGCCCTATACCGGCGGCGACATCGAGCCCAGCACCGGCTGGCACGCCCAGTTCGAGGATGTGAACAACGACGGCATGGTCGATCTGTTCATCGCCAAGGGCAACGTCGACAAGATGCCGGATTTCGCCCAGAAAGACCCCAACAACCTGCTGTTGCAGGATGCCACGGGCCATTTCCACGAGGCCGGTCTGGCGGCGGGCGTGGCCAGCATGAAGACCGCGCGCGGGGCGGCGCTGGTCGATTTCAACCTGGACGGCAAGATTGATCTGGTCGTGGTGAACCGGCACGCCGAGGCGCAGGTGTGGCGCAACACCAGCGCCACCACGGGCCACTGGATCGAGTTCGGCCTGCATCAGCCCGGCCCGAACACCGATGCGATCGGCGCCTGGATCGAGGTGAAGCGCGGCGACGTGACGATGCGGCGCGAGATCACCGCCGGCGGCGGCCATGCCAGCGGCAGCCTGGGCTGGCACCACTTCGGCCTTGGCGCGGTCACCGAAGCGGATGTGCGGGTGATCTGGCCCGACGGGACGGCCGACCCGTGGGAACACGTCGCGGGCGACGCGTTCTACACGCTCGCGCCTCGGAACCCCGCGCAGGTGTGGGTGCCGAAGTAGCGCCCGTCGCCGCTGGTTCGGCGCGCCACGACCCGTGATCCGACCGGCGCCGAGAAAGGCGGCGTTGCGCCAGACGCATCCTCCTGCGCACCTTCGAACCGCGCCGGGTTTGCCGCAGGCTGATTGATCTTGGTTACGCGGCCCAGGCTTCGATCTGCAGAGACGTGTCGAATTCTGCCTCGGCTTCCCCGCGGGCGGGATGTTCCCGCTGGGTTCGAGCGGGCTGACGAAGAGGCCCGGCACGATCCGCCACCAACTGACGCTGACCCCGAGATCTTCGCTGGTCAGGAACGCGGTCGGGCAGACCGAGTTGCGCGGGACGACGGGCCCATCTTCCTTCTGCGGAACAAGCGTTTCCTTGGATTCCGGCCAGGCATCCGCCAAGGCCCGGCGGTTCTTGCCGGCCGCTCCGCGTGCGATGTCCGCGGCCAGTGTGGCGGCAGCCCATCAAGCGCAGGAGGCGCGCGGCCAAAAGCCGGACACGGCCGTTCTCGCGCCGCATCAGGCGAACTCCGGCGGCAGGTCGCAGGGGACGAAACCCAACTTCTGCCCGCCAAGGTCGCGGAAGGCGCGCTGGCGGCAGGACAGCACGATGATCTGAAGCTCGCTTGCCTGACGGTGGAGCGCGTCGAACATCCGCTCGATCCGGTCATCGTCGGTGTAGACCAGAGCATCGTCGAGGATGACCGGCGCATGGCGCCCCGCCGCCGCGAGCATATGGGCGAAGGCAAGCCGCACCATCAGCGCGATCTGTTCCTGGGTGCCGCCCGACAGCACATCGACCTCTTCTTCCTGACCGTGCCGGGTCAGGGCCGTCGGCAGGATGCTGTCGCCGTCGAACCGCAGTTCGGCGTCCGGCCACAAAAGCCGCAAGAGCGGTTTCAGTTCCGCCATCACCGGCTCGAAGTAGCGGTCGCGGGCCGAAGCGCGGGCGGTGTCGAGCGTGGCGGCCAGTTCCTGCAGGATGGCGACCTCGAAGCGCAGGCTTTCCAGCCGCCGCTCGGCCGTGCCGAGGCGGGCGGTGACGTCGGCCAGTTCCTCCTCGACACCCTCGCCGGACCGCAGGTCGATCGCGGTGTCAAGCCCCGACAATTCCTCGGCCAGTCGCGCGGCCTCGGCCTCGGCCTGTTCCATCACCGAACGGGCCCGCGTCAGCGCCGCCTCCGCCGCGGCAAGGTCGGGGGCCGCCTCGGCAAGGCCACGGTGCATCGCCTCGGCCTCGGTCAGCCTGGCGTCGGCAAGGTCACGGTCCGATGCGAGCGCCCGCTCCAGCTTTTCAGGATTGTCGAAGGCGGCGATGGTGGTCGTGGCGCGGGCCAGCCGCCCGGCCGCGCCTTCGTTGGCGGCCGCCGCGCGGGCGGCGGTCTGGCGGTCCTGATCGGCCTTGCGCCGTGCCGTCTCCAGGGCGGCTTCGGCGGCGTCCCGCGCCATGACGCAGCCGTCGACCGCGCGCTGCGCCGCGTCCGGGGCCGGAACATCGGCCCCGGCCCCGGTCGGGTCCGGCAGGGCATCGCGTTCAGCCTTCAGCGCCGCGACACCGTTCGGCGCAAGGCCAGCAAGCGTCGCCTGCGCCTGTGCCAGACGGCTTGCAGCTTCGGCCCGCAGTGTCGCCGCGTGGCGGGCCGCCGCCATGTCCGGCAGATCGAAGGCCGCCAGCGCGGCGGCCAGATCCGCCTCGGCCTTCGCCAGCTTGCGCGTATCGTCGGCGGTCTTGCCGGGGCGGATCGTCAGGCGGCCCAGCCCGGCGAGGGTCAGTGTCGCGCCCTCGGGGATCGGCTTGTGGGCGTCCGCCATCAACGGAACACCATCGAGGCTGACACCCGAAGTGACGCCCTCGGCATAGTGCATCATGACGTCAGGGGCCGCGCTGTCGCGGAGTTTCTGAAGGACGGCAACCTCCTGCGCCGCTTTTTCAAGGCGGGTGAGGGAAGCGCCGTCCGGGCCGGTGGCCGCGGCCTTGCGATCGGCGGCGAGCGTCGCCTCGATTGCTCCGGCCCGCGTCAACCGATCCCCGATCTCCGCCCGGCGCGTTTGCGCGGTCCGGGCGGCTTCGGCTTTCATCGACTGGCGCAGCGTCGCTTCGGCGGCAGCAAGGGCGGCGCGGGCCGTCCCGGCCTCGGCCTGTGCCTGGGCCAGCGCGGATTCCGCCTTGGCGAGCAACGCTCGGGCCTCGGCGTCGAAGGCGTCCGCGTCGCTTGCGGCGCGTTCCGCGTGCGCCAGTTCATCCCGTGCGGCGCGCAGGGTCGCCAGACGGGTGGTGGTGCCGGTCAGCGTCATCCGGGCCATTGTCACGACATCCAGCGCCCGCGCCGTTCGCTCGGCATGCTGTTGCGCTGCATCATGGTCGCGGCTCGCCGTGTCCAACCGTTTCCGGCGCTCGGCAATGGCCTCGGGCGCGCGCAACTCGCCCAACTCGCGCCGCACGGCATGGCGCCGGTCCAGATTGCCGCGCAGGGTTTCGGTGAGCGTGGTCAACTCGCGTTGCCGCTGGCTCAGAGTGACCACCTCATCCTCGGCGGCTTTCAGCGGCCCTCCTGCCTTCGGGCGCCCACCGCTGGTGACGTAGCGATCCAGTTCGTCCCGGCACCGGGCAATCGCGGTATCCATGCGCCGCCCGCCGGTCAGGCTTTCGACCTCGCCGGTGACCGACGACATCAGGTCGCGCCGCGCGCCATGTGCCAGTTCGCGTTCGGTCTTCGAGCCCTGATCGAGCGCAGTCAGACCCTGCCGCACCCAGAGCAGACCGGCCGGGCCACCATCGCCCTTGCCCTGCGTCAGCGCGGCAATCCAGGCCTCGGCATCGTCGGCCTTGGCGACAAGGCGCGATCCTTGCCAGACTTCCGCGGCGGGCTTTGAAAACCAGCGTTTCATGATGCGGAATGCACCTTCAGCGGTGGTGAGGTCGACGATGACGGTCGGGGCACCACCGGCATGCGGGCGTAGAGCCGTGATCTCCTTGCCGCGCGAGCGATAGGACTGGAAGAACAGCGCCTGCAATGCGTCGAACAGGGTCGATTTGCCTTCCTCATTCGGGGCCGACATGACGTTCAGCCCGGCGCCTATGCCCGTCACGCGAACGGGCGAGGTGAAGCGGCGCACGTCGTTCAGGGTGATCGCGGTCAGCTTCATGACCGGTCTCCCGTGAGATAGCCATAAAGCCGGTTCAGCGCCGCGGCAGAGACGCGCCGCGCCTCGGCGGGCCGGTTTTCGTCCTGCGCTGCTACGCTCAAGGTGTCGGCGGCAAGGCGCAGCGCGCCATTCCGGTCGATGGCGTCGAGGTCGGCGGCTTCGACTTCGGTTTGCACTGCGGTGTCGTCGAGGTCGAAGAAACAGAACTCGGGCGCAACCGCAATCGCCGCCTCCCGAAGGGCTGCGCGGTCTGCCAATGTGGCGCGGCCCTGCGCCTTGACGCGCATGAGATAGTCCCGTCGCGCGGCGCGATCGCTCGGCAGCAAAGTGGCGAGCGCTTCGGCCCCGTCCTGTTCGGCGATGAGCGGCAGCTCCTCTGCCGACCAGGCAAGCGCGCCGGTTTCCACCGCCTCGACCCTTGGCAGGGCGCCCGGCGCGTCGATCGTCACGGCAAGGCAGACGCCGCGACCGTCATGGGCAAAACTGTCACGCTCTGGGGTGCCGGAATACCAGGTCCGCTCGCCGATCTTCAGGTGCCCGTGCCAGTCGCCAAGCGCGAGGTAATCAAGCCGGGCGGTGCTGGCACGGTCGGGCGGAACGATCTCCGTCACGCCGCCGTCTTCCCCGCCAAACCCTTGCACGGCGCCGTGGGCAAGGCCGATGCGCAGCGCGCGCGGGCCGGTCTCGCAGGCCGGCATCCATTGCGTCAGGTCACGGCCCGGATAGCGGGTCGGGGCGGGGGCAGGCAGCAGGACGACATCCGTCGCAATCTCGACCGGCCCCGCGGTGTCCAGCAGATGGACATTCGGGGCGGCATGGGCGCGAAACCGTTGCCAGAGGCTTTCGGCGGCCAGGCTGTCATGGTTGCCGGGGATCAGCCACCACTGGTTAGCCGGATCGGCAGCCATCGCCGCCAGAGCCTGACGCCAGACCTGATCGGTCGGCGTTTCGGTATCGAAAATGTCGCCGGCCACGAGGATGTGCTGCGCACCATGATCCCGCGCGGCGCGGGCAAGGCGGCCGATGATCTGGTGCCGGGCCTCGACCAGCCGCCCGCGCACCTCTTCTGGCAGGTTGCCGAACCGCCGCCCCAGATGGAGGTCCGACGAATGGATGAAACGGAACGCAGGCATCAACGCACCTCACACAGATGGACGGGTGGAAATCGCCGGTCGAACCGGGCCACGAATACCCCGGTCGGGTGTCAAGACCTGACGTGGGTCTCGGGCGCCAAGATGAGGAACGCATTGATTTTTCAGACAAAACGCAATTATCATGGAAGCGGCGCGCAGTCGTCGCGCCGGTGCGCCGCCACCATCTCGCGACGGCCTTCGGGCGCGATGACCTCACCCCGGTCGCCCCAATGGCAAGGATGCCAGCCCATCTCAAGCCATGCCAAAGCCTGGAAACGGACTTCCGGCGCGCCGTCGGGCAGGTTCCCAACATCAAGTCGGGTGCGAAGTGTATCTGCACGCAGAGGGAACGGGTGGGATTGCACTGGTTTCAGTCCCCCGGCTTCAGGTCTTGAACTTTCCGTCATGAGCGTGAGGATTGCAAGGGAATGAATCCCTTCAGCCTCCGCGGTCGCTCGCGACCCGAGTCGTCGCCGGGATACCCCGCACTGATTCGAAGGGGGCGCGGCGGAGTCGGGAGGTCAGACCGGGGCGGTCATGCTTTCGAATCCCTGGTCCCGCTCAACCAGTCCTGCTTCAGGACTCCGGATCCGCCCGAAGCAGAGAATGGCTGACGAACCCCAGGGTCGCACCCTCCGACACGATCGTCGACGTCCTGGAAGAGGGGTGATGACGTCACGGGGGTGCGTTTGGGCACCTCGGAACTCGCGTCCCCGCACCTCCGATGCCTCGGCTCGGGCGCGGTCAACTGGCCAGACGCGCTACGAGCGTCGCTGGCGGGCATCAGAGGGTTTCGCCGTCGACGCCTATGGCCGGCGGATCGTCGGCTGGCGCCTCAGCGCAACACCCCATGCGGGTTTCGGTCCGGACGCACGCGAACAGGCCGTCCACGACCGCCGTCCCGTCAAAGGAAGGGGGCCGGGTTCATCACCGCGACCGCCCCTCTCACGGGTTGCTGGCTAGCCGGTGCCGGGCAACGGGCGGGCGGTATCTGTCGATCAAACAGGCCGAACGGCTGGCCGAAGCGCGGATCGCCTCGGTCGGCAGCGTTGGCGACAGCGACGACACCGCGCTGGCCCAGACGATCCACCGCCGCAACCCGCGGCGCAGCTTCAAGGAGGTGGAATACCCGACCCGCGAATGGGTCAACTGGTTCGGCACCCGCCGCAGCTCGATCCCATCGGGAACATCCCGCCCGCGGACGCGGAAGCCAACGGCCACGCTGCTTTGGAAACGGAAGCCAGGGCCGCGTAACAGGGATCAATCCGCCTCCGGCAAACCCGGTGCGGCCCAACTCTTCTCCAGCGATCGTGCCGAGCGATTTCGCAGAAGGGCCCTCGAAGCGGCATGACCGAGGCGGACGAATGGCCTTTGTTGCCGGTCGGTCACACCGCGCGGCACATCCAGCGTTTCCGGGGTGCTGGGCCAATCGTGGCAATCGAAATTTCCGCGTGGAAAATCGTTCTAAATCAGTCGATTATGTGAGATTTGGCGGTGCGGACGCGACTGCGGTCCAACCTTCTCTGGGCTCGAATTTCGCTACTTGGTTTCTTTCCGAAAGAATTCGAAGGGTTTTTCAACCTGACCGGTGAGGCAGCGCACCCGGATCGGCGGAAGCATTTCAAGGTCAGTGGGGTCGTAGGCCCCCATCTTCGACAGCTACGGCGATAAGTGATTGATTTTATTATGGCCGAAGGGGCGAAAATGTAACTACATGAGGTCTGTCAGGCGGGTTTTGGCAGGTTTAGGGTGTCGAAGAGCTCCAATTGTTCGGGGCTTGGGGTGGTGATGC